>JAEOST010000598.1 GCA_016840245.1 Candidatus Thorarchaeota archaeon | reverse complement strand
TGGTCTGGAGTTATAGGGGCCATCTTGTATCTACCCATCAGTCTACTGAATAGATCAGAGAATCGAGGGGTGAAGGTCTTCTCCAAGTTTGTCTTGAGTTCATCCTTTGCCCTCGTGTGTTGGTCCATACTCCTAGCTGATGGGCTGTTCTCACCTGGAATTGAATACAAGTTAATCTTCATTGTATTTCTGTATCTAGCAGTGGTTTCCTTGTTGAGCACCAAACGAATCATTGAGCTAGGTAAGATATGTGAGGCATGCGAGTACAAAATGCGTTGGAGTAAATGTCCAGGATTTACTGACATACTCTGTAATCTATTGGATGAGGACTTCCTCTATCCCGAAAAGAAACTGGCAGAGGATGCAGAAACTAGCTAGTCAAAAAGAAAAGACTGCAGGTAGGACCTGCAGCCAATCGTAGCAGATTTCCACATGACAAAGCATTGTCACTTCCTTGTGAGGTATGCGTATGCTATTGCTTTAGTCTTGATTTTTCGAGGTGGGGATTTCTTCAGTTGAGTTTTCTTATTCTTTGCAAGTGCCATTGTTACTCAAGTATACTATAGACTGGTCACTGGTAATGGTAATTCTGAGACTATCTGCCCATATCTATGGCCACTCAGTGACCATGAAATTACGGCTTTCGACAGACTAATTTATGCAATTTCACATGCTCTGAAACTATCAGGTCTTGGATTGAGTGATAGTTGAGTCCACGTAAGACAGTCTTCAAAGAACCGATAGTACGAGTCAAGATGGAGGGAGTTAGGTTTCCAAGTACTTGTCCTGTGTGTGGTGCTCCAACAACTACAACAACCCGTATGACAACCCATCCAAATCGCAAGATATGGCTCCGTCCTGGATGGGATCCTGCATTTACGCCTAGTGCACGTCGAAGACTTGGAATCGCGAATCCCAGTTCTTCTAGTTTCAGAATACCTGTATGTGAGGAGCACAGAGTTTCTGACCAGGGTGACTGTCGATACAGAACTTTATGCACGATAGGAAATGGTCTAATCGCTGCATTTTCTCTCTTTGCCCTACTTACAACAGGCAGTGATATCTGGCTTGGACGAAGGCTGAGTATGTGGGCACCCTTTGTCGTTGCACTTATAGTGTTCACACTGATTGTAAACTATTTCGCCTTCAAACCACGTCCTCTGGAAGCAGCGCTGAGAATTGTTGGATTCGACCATGGTGTTCAATATGTCTGGCTTGCCTTCAAGGACCCACACTACAGAGAGACTTTCCTCGATGAGAATCAGATGAGTGCTGAACTAGTGAGATGGATTATCAAGGCATAGATTTGGTTCAGACGCAACAAGAATAAGTACTCTGTAGGGGTATGAATTGCTGAGTCCTACGTTGAGGACTACCCATGATATAATAATGTGAGGCGAGAACTAGTGAGCCTAAATGAAATCACGGTTGTTGGATTGATTTCAAAGATAATGGATGAGTTTGTTATCACAGCTGACGATGGTACAGAGTACAAGCTGTCAGCAATAATGCCCTACGAATCTGTACCTCCGGAGCATGGGTCGCATATTTATGCCGAGTGTCTAGGAACTAGATGCAGGGTGTCGGGTCTATGTGATGGTCATACTATCTGGAGAGCATACATCTCGGATGAATAGTGACACACTACGGCTTTTCACCATCAATTTCATCTACTTGTAAGGTCTAGAAGAGATGAGGTCATTGCAGTGATTATGGGAATTGATGTGGTCTTTCTTCATGTGAAAGATTCCGAACTTATGGCAGACTGGTATCAAAATATCCTTGGAGTGAATATCGGATTCAAGACTGAAGATCTTTCATGGCAGGAGTTTGAACTAGCATCATCACGACCTCCGACACGTTTTGCAATTGAGCTTGTAGGTCCTTCAGTATCTGAAGTTGAAAAGCAACACATCATGGTGTCCTTTAGAGTTGAAGATGTGGCAAGGTCAGTAGAGGAACTCGAAGCAAAGGGGATCACGTTCTATGGTGATCCGAAAATTATGAACGAAGGTCCATCGCTATTTGCGACCTTGAGAGACCCCGAGGGAAACTGGATTCAACTATCACAGAGAAAACAATCATAATTGAAGAAAACGAAGTGGAACTGCAACCTGTATGATTACAGGGCAGTCCCGGTCTTTTAATTATTCACACTATTTGAGCTCTGCTTCACTCTTCCAGAGACCGTGAATATTGCAATAAGCAGTTGCCATTAGTTTGCCTGGTTTCCCTGTCTTGAAGACAAACTTAGCAACTGGTTCTGAGTAAATGCCACTTGTATCTGGTCCTTCAGCACCTTCACCATGATGATCGAATGTACAGTATCCAATTTCTACAGGAAACTTGCCACCTTCTGGCCAGAAGAACAGGTCAATCCATTTTATGTGGTGATTTGTAGTGTTTGGATGAGCAATCTCCTCACCAACTTTGACAATTACTTTTGCGACGCCATCTTCAAATTTCTTGATTTTGATGACTGGTACGTGTTTCTCACTCTTCCAATCAGCTGTTTGAATCCACTTTGTTGACATTATAAACTACCTCAACTTCTCAGTTTAGCAGCGTTTATTGAACCGCCGCGAGGTATTAGGTGTTGTATGTTAAAACACTTCTCCTATGAACTCTTTCTGTCACAGGCTGAAGGGAAATCTCACTGTTCTGCTAGTTTTTCCAATTGATCAAGTGTTAAAAGACCCTTCTCCGTCAGACTGTAGAAGTTTCTCAATCTCTTCCTATAGGTTTCTTCAGATCGTGTCTGCACAATGAGACCACTATTCTTCAGTTCGGAGAGATGTTGGTAAACACTTGGAATCTTAATCTTCGTTCCATATTCTTCAACGAGTGTTTTCCAAATCGCGTAGCCATAAGACTCACCTCTTGATAGAATCTGCAATATTCGGACCTTAGTCTGTCCTACCCTTGTAGTAAATCGACGTCCCTCAACCTGACTTAGGAAATGCTCCAGTGCTCCCTTACCCCTCACAAAGTCTCTAGCAATCTCGGGATACTTCAGACCCATTCCAGTTATGACACAGACAACTCTATCAGTTCTATCAATTTGACCTCTTTTGACAAGTTTCTCTAGAGCTGCTATCGTGGTGGCTGAAGCTGGCTCTGCAAAAACCCCTTCCAACCTAGCAAGATCCTTTACTGCTTCGAGAATATCTCTGTCTGATACAGCTGTTGCTATCCCATCAGAATCTCTCAATGCTTCAAGTGCCATATGTCCACAAGTTGGATTCTGGATTCCAATATCATATGCAACAGTTGAAACCCGGTCAGGTGGAACAATTTTCCCATTACCTCTCTCAAATGCCTCTACTATCGGTGAACAGCCCTTTGCTTGAGTTCCGCAGAGTCTTACATCAAGGTCTGGAATTAATCCCAGTGATTCTAACTCCACAAGTCCCTGCCAGGTCATTGAGAGATGACCTCCATTTCCCATTGGAGTCATCACCCAGTCAGGTGTTTCCCATTCCAGCTGTTCACATGTTTCGTAAATAGTTGTCTTGACTCCTTCAAGGAAGAATGGATTATTTGATGCCACTAAGTGACTCTCTTCACTCTGCTGAGCTGCTCTTGACAATGCCGCCTCCTGATTCTTTACTATCTCCACATGTGCCGCGTAAGCAAGAATCTGGTAGAGCTTTCCAGAGTCAACACGACCTCTGTGTCCGATGAACACCTTACTTTCTAACCGTGCCCGAGCTGCATAGGCAACCAATGAAACCGCTAAATTGCCTGTAGACCCACAGCAGACAGAACCGAACTCTCGATTTCTTGCCACTGTCACCTCAACGGCAGTTCCTCTATCAATAAATGCCCCTGTTGGATTGGTCGTTTCATCCTTCAGATAGAGTTCGCTCAGTCCTAACTTCTCAGCAAGGCCATCGCATTTGTGAAGGTATGTCCCTCCCTCTCCAAGAGAAACTGTATTCTCAAGATTTGAAACAGGGAGCATCTCATGGTATTTCCATACCCCTGGTTTCCTTCTTCCTAGTTTCTTCTTACTGATGCTTTCTCTAGCTAAATCCAAGTTATATTCTGTGCGAAGTACTTCTCCACATTTTTCACATCGCAGAACATGAGATTCCACATTGTGAATCTGGTCACACTTCGAGCATCTGAACTGGGCGACAAACGACATTATATATCGGGCCTATATATAGGCTCAAGGTTATATATCCTTTATCTGGAGTCCGCAACCACTAGACTCTCAGTGAGTCAGCGTGTTTCGAGGAGT
>JAEOST010000597.1 GCA_016840245.1 Candidatus Thorarchaeota archaeon | reverse complement strand
TCAACCGGGTCGTCCCAGTGCGTCGAATCAGGGTCAGTATCCAATGCCTCATCCTCGAAGTCCTCGAACCAGTCAAATGTGGCGTATCCATCGCTGGAACTCACTGCTCCATCAAATCCGTAGTAGACGTAGATAATCTGATTACTGCTCAGGTCATCGCTGACCTCCACCCAGAACTCTGCACTGGTGGCATCCTGATACTCACACCAGTAGTCCAACAACTCGGTTGTATCGTCATTGGCGAATCGCACATCACTGAAGTCAGACTCATTATGATTGTTGAGGTAAACATTGTTCCCGGAACTCGACCCTGAGCCCGCATTCACAATGAACTTCACCTGATAGTCTGTACCTACGCTCGTGTTTCCAATGAGCTTGTGTGACTGACGATACTTCCATGTACCGGGACTGGTATCAAGGTCAACCTCATCCCCCCAGAGACCATGTGACGGCTCTGGAAACACGCACTTGCACACGAAGACATAGTCTATGGTCAGACTGGCATGATTGTCAATACTAGATGTGTACAGGTAGATGGGGATTTCTGGACTTCCATCAGGTGGATGTGTTGTGTGGTTCGACTTGCTCACATCGTCTATGAAGGACTCTACGCGGGAGTCCGAGTACCAGCATATAGAGTGTGTCTGCCATGTATCAATGGTCTGCGGAACAGACACAATATCTTCGTCTCCATCGTTCTCCACATCAACACGATGGGCAGTTGAATAGCAATTCCATAAGGCCAAGTCACCATTAAAATTAACATTTCCAGATAAGGTCGTCTGCAGGAAGCCTGAGGACCGATACTCTTCGAATTTGACACGGGCATGATAGGCCACTCCTGGAGGGAAGGTCATGTCAGAGTATATCTTTGCTGTACAGTCATGCATCTTAAGAGTTCCATCTTCAACCTCAATGTCATTCTCACCATCATATACATGCCACTTTGCGGCCAGATTCGTGCCATGGAAATCGTCAAAGAACTCGAACACAGAATCTGGCTGGTTGTCAGTGGTAGCCATTGCGTTGTTATAGTAGATGTATATGGTCTGGTCAGTATCCAGCGAGTCGTCGATCTTCACCCAGAATGATGCACACTTATGCTCCACAGGGTCACTCTCCGTCCATATCCTCTCCCTCCACTGTGTGAGGAAGGTGGGCCTCATCGTGATATGACTCAGCTCATCAAGGAACCTGATGTCACCAAAGTCCTCATTCACATCGGTACCAATGTAGACGTGGTCTCCAGAGTCGAAGTGTGTATCATCACTGGCACATCTGTGGACGGTGATCTGAATCTGGTATCCTGACCCTGCACCATCAACTCCTTTGATGACGTGAGCCTTTCTGTTTGACCAACCATACATGAAGGGGTGTTCTGGCCCCCAATCACCATGTTGAGGTTCTACAGAGACACAGTCCCTCACAATGAAGTAACTAAAATCAACTTTGATCTCGCTGGAGCCCCATTCTTTAGCAAATAGACCAATATAATTGGAAATGAGTTCGGAAGTTTGATATTCATAACTATAATCTCCTGTTTCAGTTCTTAAAACTGAATAGTATCGCTTTCCATTAACATTTCTTATTCGAAGAAGAGCAGGTAGCTCTCCAGCTCTGTTAAACACATTCTCTACAGAATCGGGATCCAATATCTTTGTCAGTTTGAAATTATCATCACTGATAGATCTGTATCGACCCCACAGGTATACATTGTCACGGTCGCCATACGACATGATACCTGCATGTGTGTTGAGATTGACAGCGTAGTCGTCTATTCGAACCACAGCAGCCCAATCCCCTGTAGGAACATCGCAATAGATGATTGGAGCGTTATGATCATTTGCGGTCCAGTCACCATTCACACTGGAACTGATCTCTATTGTCAACCGACCTTCAGACTCAGTGATGGTTCCAGCTTGCGTGTCGTTGGTCCAGTCAATGGTCCCATCCTCAAAGTCATCGTAGTCTATGAATGTCGCTGCACCATCACTCTCGTCATCAGCAGCGTTTGCACCTGTATCGCCATAGTATAGTCTAATCTCTTGATCACTGGCAGAGAGGTCTCCCTGTAGCTCCACCCAGAAGTCTGCATAGTGCCAGTCCTTGGTGATCACAAAGTCTTTCCAATAATCAAGCTGTTCCCAGTTGTTTGGGGTGCTTTCCCAACAAAAGCGGATATCATCAAAATCAACCTGACAGTGCGGGGTAAGATCAGCATTCTGAAGGTAGACATCAGGTCCACTGTCCACACCAGAGCCATAGTGCACACGAATCCGTACCTGATATCCAGAGCCTGCATCAGTTGTCTGCTTGATAGTGTGCGTCTTATGGAATATCCAGTCATCTGGAAATACAGGTTCTGACCCATCACCATTCTCTAGATACACTGGCGAGGATAGGTCCTCTTGGATCCGGAAGTAAAGGTTTGTCGGAGCAATAACACGACCTCTATCATTGACAAACTGAACGGACTCCCTCACACTCAGGTCGCTATCAGCAAGACATTCGATGAGCGTTGGTGTTCCCCTATCACGCATCTTAGGATTATCATAAGCTACATAGCCAGCTATATTGTTCTCTCCACCAATGTAGGCCTTTGCTCCACAATTCTCTCCATTGTAATCAAGTTCAAGAAACGCATCACAAAATGATGGAATAGGTCTAACCTCTTCAGAATACTTCTTATCTGCCAGAGACTTACAACAGTAAGCAATAATTATTGCATCCTGTGGATCTTTACATGTTAGCTCCCAGAGAATGGATATATGGTCATCATGTAGTGGATTGCCATTAACATGGATATTGGAGTGTGGATCATCCCCAGTTCCAACGAAGGATCCATGAAATGCAAGATGATACAGTCCTAGATAATTCTTGGAATAATGATTGCAATAGAAGCTTAGATCATTCTGAACATTGTCGATTGTAGGATTACTTCTTGAAAAGAAATCTGTACAAAAAGTATTCTCCAGCACTGTTGGTTCAAAATACTCAGGATAACCCTCTACATACTTATTAAGTCCGGTGTCGAAGTGGGCAAGAAAGAATCTCTTGTCTTCAGTTTTCGTTCGTCCTGCTCCCTCACCAGATACCACCCTGGTAGTTGACTCCTTGATTGTCCTATCAAAGTCCTTTGGCAAGCTTGCGAGGTCAATGAAGGACTCGGTTATGGTATGGTAGTTTGAGAGAATGATGTCCCAATCACTTTTTGATATACTCTTATATTGAATCAGAGCAGTACCGCAGTACATGACAGATGCGATTTGAGTTGACACACTGACATAGAGTGAACCGTTCTCCAACACCATCAGTGAGAGGAAGACATTGTTCTTTGTGTCTGTGATCCCAATACGGATTCCTACATAACCATCAGAATAGGTTGCGACTTCCTTGCTCAGTGGCGTATTAGATGACCTAGTGCTAGCTAAGATCTTGCCATCTCGAAACTCCACATTCACATCAGCATAACCATCCTTCTTTAGATCGAGCTGAAGGACTCCTGTCACAGTAGTTGAGGTAATGGGCGTTCTATCCCAGTCAATACTGTTCCCACTGGTTAGTTCAAACTCAAGACTTGTCAATGTTGTTTCGGTCTCACTGATAGAAGCATCAACAAACATTGGAAGAGTCAAGATTATCAACATGGTCAAAATCAGCAGGTGTCTTCTGTAACCGCTCATACTAGTTCCCCCTACGTATCAGGTGTGATGATGTAAACACACGCTCAAAGAGATATCAAATCTCTAACTGTTACATCCTTTCAAGTATCGAACGATATCCCCACCAAGTATCGCGAATACTACATGTATGGTATTGTGGAGGTTTCTAATAAACTCATACCTCAACGCGCGCTCTAGGTAGCCTAGCGGTGATAAACTGAATCATAATACATGATTTGTATACAATACTAGATTGGGTATGTCGGAATTTTCACAATTCATCATCAGTTAGGAGATTATGGGGTCTATAATATGGAAATAAAACCACAATAGCTGTTATTTACGTACATGGGAAATCTGATAGAACTTAGAATAATAGATAGAGGTTTCTCTACTCTCAGTCTTCTAAACACATGAGCTTACTAGTGATTGTGTACCTACTTCTTCTATCAAACGAGTCATGTTTGATGGAATGGAGTTGTACAAGTCAATGTACGATGGCATGAATGAGGTTGAGGTGTTCAAAAAATGGAGACCTCAGTACTAGTAGTAGATGGTATTGACATGTATCTGGATTCGAAGAAGGATGCAGTATGCATTGAGGGTCGAGTTCACAATACTATCATTGAGTCGGGATATGTCAGACATCTCTCACTACAGACACAAGAAAGAACGGTCATTGTCACGCTAGGTCGAAAGGCACGCCTGACTCTCAGAGAGAACATGACCATCTGGGTCATCGGAGAGAATGTCTCAGACACTCATATTCTTGCTCGGACGATCATTATCCCTGATGTGAGACAGATTGTTGACCTGTTCTCCTTCAGAGAACTGAGTATGGCACCTTGTATTTTTGTCATGGCAGGATTCCTCTTCTCATGTCCACCATTGAGTCTGTTGTTCCTCAATGTAGCTACTCTGTTAGGTGATAACCAGTTTGACATAGTATTCTTCTTCTTCACTATGGCCTTCCTGTCACTTCCAGGAGTCTACTATCTCATATTCTTCAGAGTTCCCAACCCGCATCCTTGCACACCTGACACATGGGACCGACTGGAATCGATACTCAACGAGAAGAGGGACTTCATCTCCATCTATGAACTGGAGCGAGAGCTGCTTGGAGGTACTAGAGAATGATCGGAAAGTCACTACTACGTATCGTAAGCCTTGCCGTGATGGGAGCTCTAGCACTTGTAATGGGTAGTCAGTTACTCAGCTCAGTTGCGTTGGCAGTGGTTGCCTTCAGGTATGGAGACTTTGTACCGGTACTATCAACGGTTGTCCTGACAATCATCCTTATGCGAGTTGCAGGGATGGCAGATAGTGAGAGACCCCTGTCAGCGATCCTGAGCGCTCTTGGATGGGCGGCAACAGTCTATCTCACTGCTCTAGTTGTCATACTTCTCTTTCCGCAAGGACTGGTCCTCTCGTTGTTCCTTGGTGGACTCACAGCAATCACAATGTCAACAATCAAGGAACCTGAAGACATTCTCACCAGACTCCAATCTCTTCGTGAGATGAGTACAGGTGTCACTAAATCACTGCAGAACAACACCGAATCCTTTGACCCCTTGGAACTGCTCAATAGACCTACTGACAAGACAGTCTTCTACATCCCTGAAGATATGATTCCAACTTTGATTGAAGTGCTTCGAACGTTCCCTGCACTTGCACTCTCAGTGACCAAATGGGAGGAGTTCTACACTGGAATCTGCTCACAAGAGGTGGCACCATTTGTACGTACTACCCTTGAGAGAGAGGGTATTGTCGGATTGCGAGTTGCATCAACCCTTCATGCTAGAACTACAGTGAATCTCCCACTCATTGAGATAGAACATGGCATGGCACTCACAGACTACCGGATAGTGCGGAATCAGCGAGATATTGACCACCTGTTGTCAGACTGGCCAGTCCGTGGAACACTCTTTGGGTCCTTCGATGGACTGAGAATGATCGTACGACTTGAGAGCTCCTTTGGTCTGGGTCTTGAGCCACTACCTCGTGGGAAGGAACGACGAATAATCGTTGACCGTGACTATTCATCCATCTTAGCAGGAGGTCGTCAATAATGGGCCTGATGTCACTCATTATGAAGGGGATGTTCTACATTATAATCGCAATCTGTTTACTCTCAGGAATCGTAATCTACGCCTCTCTTATGGCAGTACCACTGCTCTTGAATCCCACAATGCCACCCGCTCTCAAGATGATTGGAGCCATTGTTCCTCCTACCGCGTTGATAGTAGGAGTCATTCTCATCATTAAGACTGAATACCACAAGTTGGGACTTATCTCTCTGGTTGTAAGTTTCTCTGCCTCAAGTATCGCACTCGGTCTAAGTGTGCTTCTACAGATGCCTGTTCTTCTCCTCATTGGTGGGGGTGCATTTGTCGGTTACTTGCTCCATACCAAGAAAGTACTCACCTTACCAAGTCTTGTCAGTGGTAGTACGACCAAGGCTGACCCAACAGGATTCTTCCTCAGTGACCTGAACCAGAACACACTGGTTGGAGGATTCACCATTATCCAGACGCCTCTTGACTACATTGAAGAGTCCACTCCTGCCCAGATATGTGAGCCCTTCTATCGGATCATCAGGACTTGTACATCCTCTGATGTACCGATAGGCCTCATTCTTGAACGTGTGAACTCCAGAACACGAGCACTCTACTACACACTTGGAATTGACAAGGAGAATCTCCAAGCAAACATGAGCCTACTTGAGTCCGCCCTCAAGGCAAATCTATACAAGTTCGGATTTGAAGAGGAGCGATTCTACAGGACACCTCCTATCACGTCAGAGATGATCGGAGCAGTTGCTACTATTGAGGGTGAACCGCTCTCTATCGAGGATCCTCAACAACATCCAGATCCACTCACTATTGTTTCGGACGTCTTTCTACGACATGAGAACGCCATCATACAGGTGCTGGTGGCACCAGCGCGTCGTGGTTTGGAACGGACCCTGATGAGATGGTGGAAGGGTCGTCAGTATGAGGAGAAGAAGAGGAAGAGTGAGACCACTGTTCAGATGAGAAGTGGTCGAGGGTCGCAGGAGACCACACCAGTCATTGATGTTGGGACAAGTGCAGAGACCTCACGACTCAGAAGGGATATGGATAGATACAGAGCAGAACATGCATGTGAGGTCACAGTTGGCATTGCCTCATGGCATCCCATGGGACAGATCGCTGAACGGAATGTTCGACACATGGCGGAGGTCTTCAAGGGTGCAATCGTACCAGCTGACCCTGAACAGGATCTACGAGTACGAGTCACCACGAAACAGGAGGTCTTCCGTCAGTTTACCCGGGGGCTGCCTGCAGGGAATCCAACACATCTTGCGCTAGCAGAGGCTACTATCCTGCCCGTCCTGCCACGACGAGAGATTGGTCCGAGTACGGTGAGACGTGAGGACTTCTCAACCGCGATACGTGAGGACATGGCTGACACTACTGAGATAATTGCTCAAGCTCAACCAGCATATCCCGGAAGGACCGCGTCCCCGAACGGACTCTTTGTCTTTGACTGGAGGTTCCAGCTTGCTCGGCGCATTCTACTGGGATTCGTCCTTAAGGCCAATGGAACCATTGACCCTACCAATCCATCTGGATTTGGTCTACAGGTCTTGGAGGGAAGTCTTCTCATCACTGGAAATCAGAGAACAGGGAAGACATCAACTGCAATCTGTATGACTGCTCAGGCCAGTAGAGCTGGAGTCCGCACATTGATACTCGTTCCCCGTCGTGCAAGGGACTGGGAGATCCTGATGTGTGTAAATCCTGACCTCAAAATCTTCACACCAGGTAATCCTAGTGGAGTGTTATTCAGACTCAACATCTTTCGGCCCCCAAAGAACGTCGCACTGGCTGAATGGCTCCCCACACTGGTTGCTATCTTCACTTCGTATCTCCCCAGTGACCGTGTGATGAGTCTGCACTTTGACGACATCTTCCACACTCTGTATCGTAACTGTGGATGGAACATTGGTGAGAATACACAGGGCCCACCGATATTGCTTTCCGACTTCTGGAACGCTGTAGAGGAGGTCTGCCATGACTTCCAGTATGCGGACGAGCTCAAGCGTAACTTCTACGGGGCCTTGTACGGTCGTTTTGCAGCCATGTACAGGAACCAGGCGATTGTTGACATGTACAACACCACTCAGGGAATCACTTGGGAACAGCTGATGAATTGGGATGTCATAATGGACATGGAGAAGCTTCCAAGTGAGGACCGTGACCTCCTCATGAGTCTTCTTGCTGCTGGGGCGCACATGTACAAGATGGCAAACCCAACCAGAGCAATCACGAACATGGTCATCCTGGAGGAGGCTCACTATATCGCTCGAAGGACTGATGCCACTTCCACTGATGGATATGGCCAAAACGTCAGGCAGATGGCAAACGTACTGATACGTGACATGCTGACCACTGGTGGCGGCAACGGTCTGAGTACTGCCATGGTGGAACAACTACCAAGTCGATTGTTAGAGGATGCAGTGAAACTGGCACGCAATGTGGTAGTCCACACCATGTCCGATGAGAGTGAGAGGAATCTGATCAAGGGCCACTTGGGGCTGACCGATGCTCAGGCAGAACATATCCAACAGATGGACCTGGGAGAGACCGTGGTCTACCTTCAGGGTGACAAGAGGGCGAAGAATGTCCAGATATTCCCATTGGGATGGCATGTGGATGCACCTCTTGAGAAGGTCACAGTAAGGATGGATAATGTCACTCGTCACATGGAGCCCATTCTAGTGGCTCATCCCGAGCTGAGCTCCTCCAAGCCACTCCCGGATGAGATTCTGAATCGTATTGAACGTGCCAATCCTGAGAGGGACTCGGTAGTGACCGCGACAGAGGATGTGGGTCCTCCACACCGTTCAGAAGCTACAGTAGAGATCACTGTTAATGAGAGAGAACGATTGAAGCTCATGGTAGAGTATCACCAGTTCTCAAAGACATACTACAGTGTGTTGAGGGATGCTGCTCATGGGAATCCTGTTCCCTACACATCACTGATACTGTCAACAGTCAGCAGATTCGTGTCAGACAGGGAACAATGGGCATATGCATGCGAATTGCTCATGAAATATGCAAGAGAGACCCTGAATGCTCCCGAGGACAAGAGGCTCATCGAGATGCTCAGAACATCTGTCAACCTCAGGTTGAGAGAGCCAGTTAAGAAGAACCTCCGTCAACCAACACTTGGAGAGGGACTTGGTGAACCCTGAACGTGGAGGTCTCCGAGAGGGTCGAGAACGGGACAAGACCCGAGAGCCTGATGATAC
>JAEOST010000596.1 GCA_016840245.1 Candidatus Thorarchaeota archaeon | reverse complement strand
GAGAAGAAGGGTCTCCACCATCGATACAAAGATGGAGATGTGGCTATTGGAGCGTTCCTCGATGACTATGCATACCTCGTTTGGGCATTGCTGGAAATGTACGAGGCAACCTTCAAACCGGAATATCTGGAACAAGCAAAGAACCTGACATTGGAGCAGATTGAGAAGTTCTGGGATGATAAGGATGGGGGTTTCTTCTTTACTAGCATCGATTCGGAAAAACTACTAGTGAGAAAGAAAGATGGATACGACGGGGCCATGCCTTCAGGAAACTCGGTGGCCGCATTAAATCTAGTACGTCTTGCTAGATTCCTGGGAGACCCCAAATTGGAAGAGAAAGCCGCCGAAACCATCAAGGCATTCTCAGGGATCATTCCACGAGCTCCCTCTGGTTTCTCCATGATGCTCAACGCACTGGAGTTTGCTCAGGGTGAGTCCTATGAGATTGTAATTGCTGGAGACCCTGACCAACCTGACACTCAGAAAATGCTTGATACAATTCGAGAGCATTACATCCCCAACAAGGTGATTCTCCTGAAAGGGACAAAACATCAATCAGACGAGGTTTCCAGACTTGCTCCATTTGCTAAGTTTAATGACACTGTTGGGGGAAAAGCAACAGCTCACGTATGTATCGATTATAATTGTAAACTACCCACAACGGAAACAGAGCAGCTCTTGAAACTTCTAGGAATTGGTAGTGAGTAGTACTACTGGGAAGGTTTGCGACTCATCCAAGAAACAATACCGATGATGAGAACTGCAATCGCCAATCCAGCGGATGCAAGTAATGGTCCGTAGACTGTGAGGAAATCGTTTGGCCAGATCTCCGCAAGTGCATTTCCAGCATCGCGCCAAGAGTCAGCAATGGTCAGAAGGTCTGCTGAGATTGAATTCAGCGTAGCTTCGTATGGGGCTAGTGTCGCATCAATATCTCCAGATGCGTTGAACGCTTCAGCAATCTCAAGAAATGTAGTCGCAACAGAACCAGTCATCTGAGTGAGGTTTCCAGGAAATATCAGAGTTGAATTGTCTACTAAATTCTCGAAAGCGGGAAGTGCGTCACCACCCGCATCAACAAATGCAGTGAGATTTGTTTCAGACATTAATGCAGGAAGACTGGCAAGCGCTGTACGATATGAAAGATATTGCAGAGTAACCTGAGCTTCGAGACCAGCACCAATGTAGAAGAGAAGAGAGGCTTTGAAGTTCGTCTCATCATCAACTCCATCAAACACACTCAGAAATGACTTTAGTCCCTCAGCAGTGATATCGGAGCTCATCTGACGGAATCCAGCTTGTCCGAATTTTCCGACTAGAGCATTTGGACTATTTGGAGAGTAGATTTGGCCAACACCGAGTAATTTGTCACGCACCATTGGACCTAGTTGATCATCCACAGGAGTAGATGGGGGAGTCCCCGGTAAGAATGTGTTTGAGATATAGTATCTACTTGACCAAGCGTCAATCAGAGCTGTGTAGAGGATTTGAGTATAGTTTCCACGACCATCGTCGGGATACCCAAAATGTTCACCGAATGAACCAACTCCAGGGTCAAGAATTGTCGCAGAAGCTTCAGTGTCATTATAACCAACAATGAGGATCCCATGACCACCACCTGTGAGTCCTTCTAACCTCAAGAAATCATAATCGTAAGCTGGAAGATAGGCAGGGTCGACGCTAATCAGAAGTGGGTATCCTAGATCAATAGTACGCCGCATCAGATCAAAGGCATCAGTCTGACCTTCAAGGATTCCGACTTGAATACCTTCACTCTCCCACACCTGAACATTCTGTTCTAGGGAGGGGATGGTATCACCAACATAGATTGTATAGTTGACACCATACTGATCTGCGAGAAACTGTGTTGGTTCGACCTGTTGATATAGAGCACCGGGATACATGAGTAATGTATCATCAAATCTGAAGTAAGCAAATGAGAAACCAATTGTTGTTGCAGCGAACACATCGTACATCGACACGTCAACACCTGCGTACTGCATTGCCATCGTAGTTGCAGCCCAAGCACAGAACCCGTTCATCTCTTGCCACACATACTCTTGGGGTGGAAGGAGTCCTGCATCTGATACAGTAAATTGTGATTGACTGTCAACAATCGCTGCAGGCTCTTGAGCTGTTATTGGAACGACTAGTAAAACGATGAGGATTAGTGCTGCAATGGAGTATAGTTTCACAGATGTCAACTCAGTTGATTTGATGCCTTTTGAAATCATAAGGATGTCGATAAGGACCTTTACTCCTAACCAGTTTCTGAATCTGAAACGAAAACTCCAACCCATAACGGCATTGGAGGAGCATTGCCCGAATCCAACATCTCTTGCCAAGCTTCGTCTGTCAACCTATCATTCAGTGGTTGTTCGAATTCGAAGTAAGAAAAGGTGCCACCACGAGTGAGTACAATTCTTCCTTCAATCTCAACAGCAACATAGATTAT
>JAEOST010000595.1 GCA_016840245.1 Candidatus Thorarchaeota archaeon | reverse complement strand
CGTGTTACTTACAATCCCAATCACTACTTGACTTGGAGGCCTCCCTTCGCGGCCTCCACTCTGGGCCGCAGCTCTTCTTCTTCGTGCATCATTTTTCCTGACTTTCGCATACGAGGGTGATATTGCCCCAGCAGTATCAATTCGACCCATGTAGATTTTCCGTATTCGGTTGAATCTGTCTTCGAAAAGCGCTAGAAAGTCCTCTATAATACCGGCTGAGCCAACTATCTCAAACACGGGATTCTTGAGAATGACTATTCCATCGTCTGATGGTGGTAGTTTCTCATCAGAAGGCACCTCAACTGATTCAACTTCCAGGTCCTCGGTTGGTTCTTCTTCTGGAGGTCCTGTCTCTTGTTCGATATCAGGAGGTCGAATCTCATCCACTAAGGATGCTAGGAATCCTCGAGATAGGACAGCTGGAAACTCAGATGAATCACTCTTTGTGACAATAACTTCAACAATTTCCTCAGGTGACTCTAGGCCTACGATGTAGTCTAGTGCATCTGGTGAGATTTGATAACCAGATGTAACAATTTTCTTCAACAGACTTCGTCTAAGTACGGCTGTCACTAGGTCACCAAAGAGAATTGATGGGAATTCGTTTTAAACATCATCGTATCTGAAGAAAACGTGCTGTGCGGTAAGCGTAAAAGTCTCAACAGGCTTTCAAAAAACGCGCCATACAAACGAGGAAGAGGTTGGTCAAATGAACATCAGACGTCTCCAACAGACTGGAGGACAAACAATAGATGGGAAAAAGAGTGGCGGCTCATACTTGATAATTTTGCCGAAGGAATGGGTCGACCGCCAGAAACTCAAGAAAGGGGATCCAGTAGTTGTTGCAGAACGTGAAGATGGTTGTTTGATTATCGACCCTAGACTTCCTAAGGCGGGAGAAACCCAATACACCGAGGTTCCAATGGAGTCCAATCTAAGGTGGGCAATAACAAGCAAGTACCTCCTCGGATTCGATGAAATTCGTGTGGTTTCCAAGGAACCAATCAATAACGAACAACGAGATGAACTCAAACGGATAATCAAGCGATTTGTGGCCCTTGAAGTGACCGAAGAAACTGAGAATCAAGTTGTAATTCAGTGTCTTGTTGATCCCTCTACACTTCCAGTCATTAAAGCGATGAAAAGAATGAATCTCATCACAGCGCGGATGCTCAATGAAACAGTTGAGGCATATTTTGGCGGCAATAAAGACCTTGCAAATGCGGTTATTGAACGAGATGAAGAAGTAGACCGACTCTTTTTCCTAATAGTTCGTGAATTACGATCTGTTATTCAATATCCACGAATGTCCGAGGCTATGGGAATCACCCCTGTTGCAGCTCTTGATCTTCGTCTTGCAGCACAATATATTGAAAGAATTGCTGACCTTGCTGTTGATATTGCTGCCAGAACAGAAAAGGCACCAACTGGTGCAGCAAGCAAGAAGATGAAAACAATAGCAGAGCAGGTTCAGAAAATGCACTCCGACTCTGTATCAAACCTATTCAAGTTTGATACGGAAAAAGTTGCATGGGTAATAGCTGCTGAAAAGGAGATTATTCATAAAATTGGGAAAATCCGACAAGATATCATTTCAGCTCCAAAAGGAGAACCACAAGCACAACTTGATGTAGTAGATTGCTTACTCAGAATCGGCGAAACTGCAAAAGATATCGCTGATCTTGCACTGCCCACGAACTAGGAGATGATTCGACTGACAAAGATATTCGGTACCAGTGGAATACGTGGAGCTATCAAAGACAAAGTTACAGTTGACCTTGCTCTTGGCCTAGGAAGGGCTCTGGGCACATACTTAGAGGGTAATGGTACAGTTGGAGTCGGAACCGATGCCAGGACCTCCCGTCATATGCTTGAGAGTGCCTTCGTTTCTGGCATTGTATCCACAGGAACTGATGTTGTACGTCTTGATGGCATTCCCATGCCCACAACAGCATTTCATAGCACTATGCAAGATATCTCAGCATCCGTCGTGATCACAGCCAGTCACAACCCTCCACCTGATAATGGTTTCAAGTTCTTTGTAGGTGGACGGGAATTTATCCGTGAGGAGGAAGTATTCCTAGAGAGTCGTGTCGCAGACAGGCAGTTTTTGGTTGCAGAGTGGTCAAAGGTGGGCAAGATATCGAATTGGGATGTCAGAGAGACCTACCTGAAGCAAGTCAGAGAATTCCTTCTACAACGTGGAGGTACGAGTGATGGAGTACGGGTCTTAGTAGATACTGCAAATGGTGCAGCCTGTAACTACACACCACATCTACTTCGTGAGTTAGGTTTCAAGGTGACCACAATAAACTCCAATCCAGATGGACACTTTCCAGGTAGACTTGCAGAACCAGCTCCTAGAAACCTCGGAGATACAATGAAAATGGCTGCTGATTCCGATTTTGGAGTCACGATTGCCCATGATGGGGATGGAGATAGGATTGCAGTCATTGATGAAGAGGGAAATTTCATAGATCAAAACCGAATAATTGCACTTTTTGCACGTGATGAAGTAGAACGCAATGGAGGCGGAACCGTTGTGGTGTCCATTGATACCTCCAGCGTGATAGATGAACTGGTCGCAGCTGCAGGTGGGAAGACTGTCAGAGCTCCATTGGGGTCTCTCCAGGAATCTTTTCAATCAAAAGATGCCGCTGACATAATTTTCGCATCCGAGCCATGGAAACCTATTTTCATGAACTTGGGCAAGTGGATGGATGGCATAACTGGTGCAGGAAGAATATCCCAAATGGTATCAGAGCAGGGAGATGGAAGCTGTATCAAACTCATGAAAACTGTTCCAAAATACCCGATGTTGAGAGAAAATGTACCCTGTCCTGACACAATCAAACCAAAATTCCTCCCAAAGGTCAAGGAATTGCTAACTCCTGCATTCAGTGGAGTTGAGAGAATCTTAGAAGAAGATGGAATACGCATTGAACGTAATGATGGATCTTACGTCCTTGTGAGAGTGTCTGGAACTGAACCAAAGGCTCGATTATACATCGGAGCGAAAACTCAGACAAGTCTAGATACCATTGCAGAGAAGGCTCGAGGGATAATGAAACAGGTACTCGAAGATTTGAGTCAGTAAACTCAGTCAGACTTCTGACTCATAATCCGATAATATGCCTGAATTATGACACTCTGTTCTTTGCGAGGTAGTCTGTCCAACCGATAGTCATCGATTATTCTAGCCTGTTCTTCAGAAGAAAGACCTGTCTTGAAATTCTCAAAGAATTTCGTGAATTCTCCCTCTTTTTTGCCAATTTTGTAAGATGTCTTCATAAAATTCAGTGCTGGTAACCACTGTTAAACTCCTATCACAAATGAAACATGAGCATGTATTAAATCAAGACTGAATGTACTATCGCATTACACATGCCGGGGTCT
>JAEOST010000594.1 GCA_016840245.1 Candidatus Thorarchaeota archaeon | reverse complement strand
TGGATTGCCATCCATTGTGATAAAGTGGAACTCAGGTTCGATTTTGGTGCGAAGATACAAGTTTTTGGATACATCATTCTCATGGAATGAGTATAAGACACCTCTTGTGTCACGGGTATAGTACTCTTTAGCCACTGATGGGTCGAGTGCTTTCTTCTTCACGAAACACATTACTGCTGCTGTTCTAGGCATGGTATATGGTAACTCAGTCAGTGTGTGAATATCTGGAACCAGTCGTAAATCAGATGCTTCAACACTAGCAAGTCCCTTAATCGAGCTACCATCGATTGAAGTACCACTCCTTAAGACAGGGTCCTCTCTTACCTCGTCCAATGTTTCTGCAGGCTTGCAAGGTACAGTCATTGCTTTCAATCGGCCTAGAATATCTACGAACTGGAACTCGATGTATTCGATCTTGACCATAGGAACCTACCCCTGACTTGATGGGTGCTCTCTTCCGCAGCGTAGCCTATTTTTAAATCTGCTCAAAATTACTAATCTATCCCCAGAGTTCTTGGTACCATGCCTGAGCATCGTCTCCAAGCTCAAGTCTTATTGAGCCACTAAGAACACTGACTTCGTCTCCTTCTTGTATCTCAAAGTTCATAGCTTGAATTCTAATAGCCTTCTTCTCAAGATGGACATTGTTGATGTTTCTAGCGTGCATACGTCCTACAACCTTTCCCCCGTCCATGACAAGTAAGAGGTCTTCATAGGTGACATTACATTTCATCTTGAGTTTGGTATCATTAAAGGTACCCACATGTGTGTCAAGGTTACTGAACTCTGCTTTGACCATTTCAGCTCTCATTGTCGCTCAATCACAGCAATTCATTGACTTCTTAAGAATGTCATCCTTCGAGTGATTTCGTGAAGCTTATCACACAATCCGGAAGATAGAAACCTAGATGATTGTATAAGAGACCTGAATGAAATGATAAAGGGACTTCATATTGGTACCAGTGGCTGGTCTTATCCTGATGGGAATACTGGTTGGAAGGATGTCTTCTATCATGGTAGCGAATCCCTTCTCAAGCAGTATTTATCCTACTTCAATACGGTTGAGATCAATTCCACATTCTATGCAATGCCAAGACCCACTTTCATAAATCATCTAGCAACTGCAATTCCTGAGGACAAATTCTTCACTGCTAAACTTCCTAAAGCAGTGACTCATGACAATCGTCTACGTCTTGCTAGTGAAGGCGGTGAGGCATTGAATGAGTATTTCAGACTGATGAAGCCTCTCAGTGAGAAATTAGAGACCCTTCTTATCCAACTACCGCCGTGGGATATCTCAAAAATGGGTGATCTCGAGACCTTCTTCAATGCACTTGATGACACATTCCGATATGCAATTGAATTCAGAGATGAAAGCTGGTTAACTGGTCGAGTATGGCAGTTGCTTGAGGATTACGGGGTAGCACATGTCATCGTTGATGAACCTAAACTCCCCATTGATTTGCGTATCACTTCTGACTTTGCATATATCCGATGGCACGGTCATGGCACAAATCCTTGGTTCAACTATCGTTACTCGATTGAGGAACTGAAGGATTGGGTTCCCAGACTTGATACTCTAAAGGCTGCGACTGGAACAATTCTCGGTTACTTCAATAATCATTTTGGGGGTAATGCGCCCTTGAATACACTTCAGATGCTTCAATTACTTGAGATGATTACACCCCGTCAGATACGCAAGATGGAACGAATGCTCGATTACATGTCAGTAGAGCAGACCACACTCTTTGACTTCTGAAGTTCTTTTTACTTTGGAAGTATCCCATATCTGATTTTCAGTGTTGAACTCCTTTTACCATAGAACTTGAAAGTGAGATTTGTGTCAGTCTAAGATATTCAAAATACTGCTATCTCGAAAGCTTGATAAGTACACCAAAGGGTCCGTGCCGGGAAAGGTGAACTGGTCTATGAGCTTTGATATCATTCCCGTGCCTATTGTGAGGTCCCCACGAGACGAACACCCGCGAGAAGGTCGCGGCTTTAGTAGAGATGAGATAACTAAAGCAGGTCTCACTGTGAGAGAAACTCGGGATATGGGACTTATTGTTGATTTGAGAAGAAAGACATCCCATCAAGAGAACATCGATGCGCTCAGCCAGTATATCAAGGACATAAAGACTGTAGCAAAGGCTGTCAAGGCTGAAGCTGCGCCATCTAGTGCAAAACTGGAGGCAATCAGTGTCCTGTCTTCACTAAGAGCAGTCAGCAAGACGAACGCGCAGAAACTGGTTGACGCTGGTATCAAAACTATTGAGGATCTTGCCTATTGTGAGATCACAAAAGTTATGGCTAAGACTGGCATTGATGAGGATGCTCTGACTACTATGGTCAAAGCAGCTCTGAAGAAAGTTTAGACTGAACAGAAGAGAGGATGGTCCAATTGGACTACACCCATCTCATTGATTCACTCAAGCAATCTCCATCGAAATCAAGGGCAGTAATTCTCCCAGACTTCTTTATTGACCACTTTGTATTGACAGAGCCATTAGATGAATTAATCGCCAATATGAAACGAATCGCAGAACAGGGTGGCGGGAACGTCTTAGGGTCAGAGCACATAATTCGACGTGGAGGGAATTCTGTAAATACTGCCTCTGCGTTACTCACCTTGGGTACTAATCCGTATCTAATAGTTAAGACCGATGAACAAGGTGCAGCAATTCTTTCTTCCATAGTCAGTCCCGAAATGGATCTTGGTTTAGTTCATGACGATGGAGCGATGTCAGCAACAGTCTCGATAGAGACCGAATACAAGGGTCGCAAAGTCAACATAATGATTAGTGACAGTGGTTCTGCTGCAACTTTCTCATATTCCGAACTCAGTGAGGATGATTTCTCCGCAATTCGTAGCAGTAGTCTTATCGCACTTCTCTGTCTCAATCACAACAGAAACGCGGCTGATTTAGCACACAGCTTGTTTAACATGGTTAAGACCGAAACAGAAGCAACCACGTTTATGGATACAGGAGACCCTTCTGGAAATTCAGGAATAGTGGAGCCTCTGACAAAGAGAGTCTTATCCGAAGGTCTTGTAGATATATTAGGTGTGAACGAGAATGAGGTCAGTTGGTTTGCAGCTGCCATATCGGGTAATCATGATAAATGGACTCCTGGCTCACTTTCAGTAAAAGATTGGATTCCGGCTGCACAACTAGTTTCACGTGAGACCGATGTTCGAGTTGATTTACATACTCCCTTCTTTTCAGCAACAATTGAGAATGACTCTATAACAACTGTTCCCGCCTTCCAGATGGAACCCCGTGTTACATGTGGTGCCGGTGATTCCTGGAATGCAGGTGATATCTACGGGTCAATACACGATTGGTCTGCTCATGATCGGTTGACTCTAGCCAATGCTGTTTCTGCTCTCTATGTGTCTTCAGAGTCAGCTGCCCATCCAACACGTGAGAGTATAATTTCATTCTTGGAGTCCAACCCCTCCCTATCAGCTCGTGGGAGCAATCTACTTAAACATCTGTGAAGTTCTAATGTTGTATTCGCTTGGGTGCACATATTGGAACTAGAGCGTGTCCTTACCAAACTAAAGTTCGACCAAGACGTTAGTGGGTACGCTCTTCTGACAAATGATGGACAACCGTTCCTCTCATTTGGTCTTCCGGATGATATCGTTCCGCAACTTCGTGGGACACTAGCCATACACTCAGAGTCCTTGACACTCGTTAATGTCCTAACTGGACAAGGTACTGTTGTTCTAGCGAGAGCAGATGCGAGCTGGGTGTTAGCAGTATTATTTGTCCCTGAACTAAACCTGGGCTCTGCTCTTCAGAGAACCAAGGAGGTAGTAGAACTCTTCGAAAAGGTAGAACTACCACCACCTCCTAGTTTTCTAGAGGCCACTGTTGAATCAGCAACTACAGACGTAGATGTGAAAACACCTGATACCACTGAACCGGTAGAGGAGCACATTCCTCTTGAGGTAACCCCGATAAAGGACTTAGTGATTCGTCACGGATGTATCATTCTCAGGGGGCCTCATTATGACGAAATCACTCATACTGATTCCTCATTATTCAATGAGCTCAGAGAGAATTTTGATAATCTTGGTACAGATATTCTGATGATGGTGGATGAGAAACGGACCGCCTTCAAAATCGCAGAGTCACTGATCAAGACAGTTGATAAAGTGGTTGAGGTTCTTCAATGGTGTTATGATAGAGGTCTAGTTGATGCAGAATGTCCTGAGGAACAAGAAATCGCAAAGAAGGAGATAGTGGAGATGCCTCTTTTCGAGGCTGATCTAAAGAAGGCCAAGAAACAACACAGAGCCATTCTCGAGCTTTGCGATGGAACAAGAACTGTCCATGATATTGCAGAAGAGCTTGGTATGCTCTACTTCAAGGTGTTACAGTCTATAATCCCGTACAAGGGAAAGACACTGAAGATGATACGAAAGACAAAGGAATAGGAGAATAATAACGTTGGGGATTAAAGGTAAAATCGCGTGGTCATTTATGACTACAAAAGTATCGAAGACACTCTTTCAGGCAACTTATAGAGAAATGATGAATATGCTCATGAGTGCAAGTGAAAGTGTGAATGACATTAATCAGAATCTGAAAGATATTGGTTTTCGAGTTGGAGAACACCTCCTCCTGGATTATGCAGATAGGATACGAGAGCATGCTGCAGAATTCCATGAGTTCGGGTCAACTCTACAGCTTGCGTATAAGGTCAACTCTGGGCAGCCATTCACATCTATCTGGGTGAGTGAAGATCATACGACTATCAAGTTCACTGACGACGAATGCCCTCTATGTGAGGGTGTTCTAATCGATGATATGCCTGGATTGCAATATTGCAATCTAATCAGTGGTGTATTTCAGGCTGTTCTTGACCTCCGAGGATTTACAGGAACCGCATATCAGGAGTCTTGTAAAGCCCTTGGTGATGCTACCTGCACATGGACAATTAAGAATCAATAGAAAATAGTTACTCAATTCCATGAAGATGATTTAACCTTCCACAAAGGTAAATAGCATACATGGAGATATGAGTCTGTAATAGCACGCCAACAAGCATAGGCATAAATGCTCTGACTTGTTGGATGAATACAAATCAATGAGGAGATTTCAAATTGGGTCAGGGTATTGGGACCATCGTTGGATTGATTACAGCATTTGCAGTGGCATTCATTTTTCTCATGTTGGGCGACTTTATGCCTCCAGAAGTGGTTGATCCTGCCATTGTTGAAGATTTTCTCGAACCTTCTGATTTTGAAATCAAACTTGCAGTAGTGGGAACTGTCATGTATCCTGGGGTATCGGTGATGCTACCATATGGTGCAGTGCGCCCTACTGGTCTTATGGTATTATCGTGGGGGAGTGGAGGTCTTGT
>JAEOST010000593.1 GCA_016840245.1 Candidatus Thorarchaeota archaeon | reverse complement strand
GATATGATACATGGGTATGTATCAAGAGAGAGCCCATAGTATTCACTGTCAGAAACCGTGTTGTTTGCGATTGTACATGAATCTGATGATGTTACAACGATTGCATGAGAAGCCTCACTAATTGTATTGTTGAAAACGAGACTATTGTCCGAACTTGATATGGATATCCCATAGAACACATCGTGGAATGTATTAGAGTCATAGACACAATCATCCGCACTTAATGAATAGAGTCCTCTGTTTATGGATTCAAACCTGCAGTTTCTCACTTCTCCATTGGAACTACTCCAAATATGAGCACCTGTATTCCAGATACTATGCTCTTCTCGGTCTGTAGGTGCGGTGAACCTACAATTCTGAATGATAAAATGGTAATTGACATTCCTTATCTTCAAACAAGTTGAGTTACTTCGTATCTCCAAATTTTCTATGACATAGGGATTGCCGCTGCTTCCATCACCCGACCAGCCCTCACTACTAACAAGACTATCGAACTCAGCATCGGATAGTATCTCTATTGGGTCATGTGCATCATAACTCAGTGTCGCCTTATTCGACACTAATTCCTGGTCTTCATTTGATAGAATAGTGCCATCATTCACCAGTAGTGGAATCAATACGCACAATATCAATGTCACAGCAACTAGACTTGCAGTCTCTCTTCTGTTAATCAAGGCTTTCTCCCATCCTAACGATTTCTATCTATTTCTTCGGAATTTTAATACGCGACGTTGAACTACAACCACAACTATTGTGCTAGCTATAAGGGTCAATCCAATGAGGTTGAACCTCCAGGTTGAGACCATGTTATTAGATAGTCCCTGTTGGAGTGCAGCCGCCTCAACTGACACCATCAGTGGATTAAGATCCTCATTATCTGCAAAACCAGCTATGGGATGTGGCGTATCACCAATTCCATTACCGTCACTATCTGCACCAGCATAGTCCGAGTAGTAGTTGAGGTCAAACACTGCATTGACACTCGAATCATGGGCATTCACATGGTCATTGTTGGTAAATGAACTCACGTTGACCTTGTTTTCATCATACGACGATGAATACAGGATTATCCCATACCTATCATTATTGTTACATTCACATCCAGTAATCGTATTTTTACTCGAATAGGCTACTTGGATGCCATTATTGTTATTATTAGTATCAACTTCTATCAAAGTATTCAAGTGATCAAATTGAAGGAGAATACCTGACTTTACGATATTGCTTCATGTGATGTATTGCACAACAGAATTTTCTGTAAAGTACATGTGGATACCATCTCCATGATTGGAGGAGAATATTCCCACATCGACAGTAATCCTTTCTCCCCGCTCAATTGTCAATCCGTTCTCCTGATTGCTGTTACATGTTACGGCTTCTATTGTACAGTCTTCTGAATTGCTGACTGAGATCCCAGATTTCGAATTTTGTGTGCATACATCATTTGCTAGGGTATTGAAGCTTCCAGATGATACCATAATGCCGTTATTTCCATTATAATCACAGGTGCTGTCATTGACTTCAGTATAGGTCGATTGATACACATGGATTCCGTTACCTGAATTCTCATTACAGGTGATGTCTGTCAATGTGCACTCATCAGAACCATAGATTAGAATACCTTCCCCAAGGTTAAGTGAACTTGTACATTGGTTAATATTCACCTCTTCTGAAAATGCAATGTTGATACCTATGATGTTATTGCCAGTACACGTATTTTCTAAAAGTACGTTGTCATCGGATTCCCAGAGAAAAATCCCTCGCTCTTCCCTTGAACATGTGTTATTTGTTATGACGTTATCTGTTGAGTATTTGAGGTATATCCCGAACATGATGTTATCCGTGAATCGATTGTTATGGATGAGATTGCCAGTAGTTGCTAGGTCTTCATTCTCGATGTATATTCCCCAATAGTTGTACTTGACTGTATTATTGGTGAACTGACCATTCTGAGTTTCATCAAGATAGATTCCCGCGGTTTGAGTTTTACTCGATCCTACAAGAACACAATCACGAACTATGAAGTAAACATCCCTCACATTCTCAATTGTAATGCAACCTTTGTGATTCTCAGGAAGCGGGCCCTCAACTGAGATCCTGTATTTCCGAATTATGTATGGTGAGCCTTCTGTACCTTCACCCTCCCATGACTCAGACACAGCCATAGAATGGAAAATCGAATCGCCTGGAATGTAGATAGTATCGTGGGATGTCATCGCAATGTCTTCCAGAACAGTCACCTGGACGACATCGGCTACAAAGTATCCTCCTGTATTCCATACTGTACACTCGTAGCTGTAGACACCTGGTGAGAGTCCATCAACATCTATAGTGATAGAGGAACCATCCCAAGGTTCATCGAATAAGGTCGTGTCATCTCTTATAATGACATAATAATCTGGATTGTCATCAGTAGGATTCCATGTGATGCCATTTCCAGTTTCACCCTCAGTATACACAATATCATCTGGGTTATCTATTATTGGGTCATTTGAAACGGCCTCAACTGTTACTATTACTTCATCAGTTGCACTATTACCTGCAGCATCGTATACCGTTACCACATAGGAGTAGACTCCAGGTGATAAGCCATCGACATTTATTGAGATTGTAGAGCCACTCCAATTATCACCGATGAGGAAGAACCCATCGCGAGTAATTGTGTAACTCTGAGGATTTTCATCTGTGGGATTCCATGTAATGCTGTTCCCGGTCTCGCCTTCATCATATACAATGTCATCTGGATGGTCTAGAATAGGATCTTCAACATCCACAGGTGTAGTTGTGGCTAGAACAGTTACAACCACACTGTCAGAAATCATATGAGCACTAATGTCATACACCACCAAGTTGTAGACATACACACCTACTGCCAAACCATCGACATTGATTGGGATTGGGGAACCATCCCATGTATCGTCTTCAGCAGATGAGCTATCCCTGAAGATCTCATAATTACTAGGATGGTCATCCGATGGGTTCCAGGTTATCGAGTTACCAGTATCTCCAACCGTATATTCGATATCCACTGGTGAATCAATAGTTGGACTCTCGGCATCAGTGTCCCTGATTTGAATCACTGAGAGACCCGAGGAAGAGTCAGCAATGTAGGCATAGTCCCCGCTCACGCATACACTTTTTGCATCGTCAGTGGTGTCCTCATATACCGGAGACCCTGGATTTGAAGGATTAGATATGTCGTATACTGCAAGCCCGGAGGCACCATCTGCTAGACAAGCAATGTCCCCACTCACATAGACTCCAGATGCAGTTCCAGTGTTACTTTCATAGTCCGGAAGTCCCGGATTTGTGGGATTTGATATGTCGAACACTGCAAGTCCTTCGGAATCATCCGCTACATAGGCATAATCACCGCTCACAACAACTGAACGAGCAGAACCAGTCGTGTTCTCATAGTAAGGAGGTGCAGGATCCGTGGGATCTGAGATGTCGAACACTGCAAGTCCTGTAATTCCATCCGCCACGTAGGCATAGTTGCCACTCACATAGACGTCACGTGCAGATCCAGCTGTATTCTCGTAGACTGGAGATTCTGGATTCGAAGGATTGGATATGTCGAGTACTGCTAGGCCGAGTGGTCCTGCGGCGACATAGGCATAGTCTCCACTTACATAGACATCACGTGCAGTACTAGCTACATTCTCGTATGCTGGAGTTCCTGGATTGGTGGGGTCTGAGATATCGATCACTGCCAGCCGTGGTGATTGTGGGGGATTTACATGGCACGTGACATAGGCATAGTCACCACTCACGTAGACACCAAGTGCTGTGCCCACAGTATCTTCATAGACTGGTGCTCCTGGGTTTGTAGGATCTGAGATGTCGATTACTGCAAGACCTGAGAAACCAACTGCGAGATAGGCATAGTCCCCACTCACAAAGACGTCTTGGGCAGCTGCGGTTGTGCTCTCGAAACCAACTGTATTCGGAGTTCTCAAGAAGGAGATTTGAACAATTGCTAGTCCGAAATTGAAGCTAGCCACATAGGCAAATCCACCACTAATATGTACATCAAGTTGGATTCCTATTATTTCAGAGAATAGAGGACTTCCTGGATTTGTCGGATCTGATACGTCGTAGCTTGCCAGACCGTCATTATCCGAAACATACGCATAGTCGCCATCCACATAAACTCCTTTTGCCGCTCCTGATGTATCCTCATACACGGGAGTTCCTGGGTTGGTTGGATTAGATATGTCGAATACTGCTAATCCTGCACCGTCGTCAGCAACATAAGCATAATCACCACTCACGAAGATTCCGTAGGCATATCCCGTTGCAGATTCATAAACGGGTGTCCCTGGATTTGTGGGATCAGAGATGTCGATCACTGCCAGACCCGAAGCTCCATCAGCCACATAGGCATAGTCCCCACTCACGTGGACTCCCCATGCATCTCCAGTTGTATCTTCGTAGACCGGAGTACCGGGATTTGTTGGGTTTGATATGTCGATCACTGCCAGGCCAGAGGTTCCGTCGGCGATATAGGCATAATCACCTTCCACATAGACATTCCTTGCACTTCCGCTTACATCAGTTTTTTCATAGACAGGGGTCCCAGGATTCGTGGGATTGGAGATGTCGATAACAGCTAGAGCATCTCCATCTGCAACATAGGCATAATTCCCACTTACAAACACGTCATATGCATAATGAGCAGTGTTCTCATATACAGCCGTTCCTGGATTAGTCGGGTCCGATATGTCGATCACTGCGAGACCCGCAGCCATAGCTCCAACATAGGCATAGTCCCCGCTTACAAAGACACCCCGCGCATCTGCTATACCCGCATAATGCACGTCGGAAAGATTTGACTCTGATATCTCCTCAGAATTTCGATTGGGTGTTGTAGGATTATGATTCAATAACGGGAGTAGTACTATCCCACAGACCATCACCATCACAAGACACGAAACAATGAATCTTTTCCTCATATTATCTCCTCCTAACCTCCCACTGGTGTGTAAGCCGGTTTTCTCATCACATCGAATAATAGCAAGTAGGTACTATCTTCTGTAGTATGGTGATAGTAACGCCTCTCAGAGAAACAATATGCTGTACCCTGTACAAGTGTGGTACCCTCATACCATCTTACATTTTTGGAAAATTGCCATTCTGGTTTTTCAGTCTCAGACCCTCGACCCTCCCAGTAATAAACGTCGCCTGTGTCATCTATACTGTCTATCTTGAAATCCAACCACAGTTCTCGGTCTATGTGGTCATCGGAATTTGGTACTCTACCTGGAGCCACCATTAATGTATTGATGAGTCCATCAAATGTCTGACGTCCTGAGAAATAATGGGGACTATCTTCCAAAGCAAGCTCAGGTTCATCTTCATCCCATGAGGTAAGATAAAACAATTCATCCTCAAGGAAGACAATTCGGTCGTCTCCTAATAGATCCGGTGGGTCAGAAAAGAGATCGATAAGCGCGTCGAATACACCTAATAGATCAAGAAGACCCCCCAACCATCCAAGACCGATTGCGGATAAAGCAGCAGTTACTACTGCACTGACAATAGCTTCGACTAGGTCAGAAACCAAAGATTCTGCAGTACCTCCCCCATCTTCGTCGACAATCTGAAATGTTACTAAGACTGGACCTTCTGGGTTTATCCAGCTATTCGGTTTATGCAGAATCCAACGGTGGATAGTTGGTAATGGATATAATATTGTAGCATCTACTTGATTAGGACTAATCTCGATAACTTCCATGGTCTTAGGAATATTAAAGAATCTGATTATCTTTTGGTCGTTATTTCTAAGGTTATAATCAGCCATGCCAAATGCCATGATTTCATCGGCGCTAGCCTCACTCTGCTTGATTACTGTCAAGGCTCTTCCTGCAATTTGATATAGCTCTCTTGTATGGCCTGCTATTTCGATGAGCGCAAAATCATCTGTCGATAAACCTTCTATTAGGTCTCTTGTAAATGGATTAAATCGGGGATCATCATTCTGGATTCCAATAGAAACATTGGTGTTCTCAAAGTTTCCAGGCAACCAGAAATAAATTATATCATCTACATCTGACCAATCTGCATCCAGTGGGGCTGTTTGGTCACCGACAATGAATGGTGTAGCGGTGGAATGAAAGACCCACCTTTCATTCGGTTGACTCCAGTAGTAGAGGACTACCTTTGCACTAGGATTGTAGAAATTAGCCCCGTGAAGTTCTACTATACGTCCAGGGCCCATCGCTGGTGCTGCCGCTACCGCTGCTGCATCTGGTCCACTCTCCAAGTCGGTATTTGCGTCTGGAAATATTGAAGTAGTAATCCAATTGAAGTACCTATCTTGGTATTTGATACTATGGATATATGGACTTGAATTACCACGAATCTTTCCCCAAGGTGTAGTAATTGGGACTGGTGGATTATCTGGAATTACATCTGTGCTCAGCGATTTTTGTCGATCAAACTGGAACATTGTTTGAGTGATTGCACTCAGGTTGGCAGCTCTACTTAATTCCAGAGTATCATAGGTATCATTCAACGGTAGGTCATAGAACTCAGGTGGTATGACTGGTCGATAATATTCTTTGTATGTGTTGAAGTTCTCAAGACAGTCGTCAAGTATGTCAAATCCCGTTATCTCAATATCTTCAAACATTTCGAAACCTGTTGTCACCGTTGTCATGTTCCAATCGGGATTCTTCGGACCATATTCATCAAATATTGGTTTCAGGATGGTATCAAATTCATCTATGATCAGTGTTTGATAGTCACTGCGATAACGCTCATAGTAATGAAAGAAGAATGAAAGCCAAGGGGAACTAATAGGACGATTTTCCACTCTGCGAAGGATTCGTTCCTCAAGAGTCAATATCCTTTCTTCATCAGAGGGTTCTGGTAAATCGAACAATAACGGAGGGACCACAATCACTCCAATAATTACAATTATTATTGTTGACACACCAGCTGCTCCATACTTTACGTTGCTACCGACCATTTTCTCTCCTCCAGTCTTCATCACGCGAACGAGAGAAGTTTAGAGTGAGTGACCTTTCACTCATACACTCCTCATTTCATTAGGAATCTATTATTAACAATATACTTATATCATTATCGATAATATATAATGGACAAACAATATTATGGGATTGCAGTTAATCTTACAAGAATTAGCTCGCTCCTTCTACGACAATGCGTGGTGTCGTGTATGACGAGGAAGAGGAGAACTGAAGAAGATGATGACCCGAGGGTGAAGTTCTGGGAACTCTTCTTTGGAAAGTTGCATGAGAGTGAATGGAGTGAAGATCTTCAACGAACCAATGTGATGACCCGTGTTAGAAGTGATGTTGTAGAGGTTTTAGATGCGCTAATAGAGCTTGGTGCCTTCAACAGCAGATCTGAGGCTGTTTCTGTATACATAGAACAAGCAATCCTCTCACATTCCAAGCTCTATGAGAAATTGAAGACTCGCGCTCAAGAAATGGGAAGAGTACGTGAGTCTGCAGTAGACTTGGTAAAAGACTTTTACAGAGATGATAGTCAATGAAGACAAGAGTAAAAGCTGGTCAAGCAATATCCATCTTAATGATTGTAAGACAACTGCACTACCACCTCCACCATAAGATAACGCAACACTGCTTATCGTTGGAGCTGGTGGTGCAGTAGTACTTCTCATAGTGATAGTCATAGTACTCAAGAAGAGATGAAATTATCATAAGAGCCAATATGGCTCCATGCCTTTTTTTCCGCAATTCAATACGACAAAACATATCTTGATT
>JAEOST010000592.1 GCA_016840245.1 Candidatus Thorarchaeota archaeon | reverse complement strand
TCCTTCTGAACCAATCTCTCCCTTGGAATTAGACCAGCGTCAACTAGTCATCCATCCTGAGCTTGATGATGCGCCAATCATTAGTGGTTTTGGAAGTTCTGGAGAGTTTGAGGGATCTTATCATCCATCTCCAAATGAGAATTCTGTTAATTTGACTTGGACACACATCGCAGGGATTGAATTAGACTTCCCTGAAAGTCCTGAGAGTTATTTACCTGATTGTGCTGATTTCATTTATGCTCAATTTGATTGTGAATGGCCTCTGGAGATGATGCCATTAGATGCAGTTCTGTCAGTAGATTACGGAATAACTCGTAGTGGGTCATTTCTTACAGAAGCATATGGTTCCACTATGTTTCGAGTGTATTATTGGTTGATTGACTCATCAGATACATGGCTTAAGATTTCACAGTCTTATGCCCCGTATTCTGAAGGTATCGAAGAACATCAGATTGACATTGAATACTTTGATCTTGTAGAGCTATTTGGAGGTATGATTGAGGATGAGAGCGGAATTCAGGAAGATCCAGCTGACCTCTTCACAGTTGGAATCGGTCTTGCACCAACAAGTAACTTTGAGTCCTTCATAGGTACGGACCCGTGGATGGACTATAATGGGTCTGTGACTGTTACAATAACTAATGTCATGCTAAACACGCTAATTGACATACCTAGTGACCCGTCATCCATTTTGGAACCAATTCTGAATGTTACCCTTGATTCCGAACATGAGACAAGATGCTCTGGTATCTCGGTGGCAGATGATGGGAGCGTGCTTACAGTCGGTTCAATCTCAAATTACACTCTAAACATGGTGAATCTTCTCTTGGTGAAATGGAGCTCTGATGGAGATTTCCAATGGATGCGAACTTGGAACACCTCATACCAGTCTACAGGGCATGGTATTTACGTGAAAGGGAATTCAGTGTATACAGTAGGTGCAACATGGGACGAATATTCGGAGCGCGAATTAGCCGTAATCAAATGGGATATGAGTGGAAACATCATCTGGAGTGATACTTGGAAACTTGGTGGTTTTAGCGAAGGACAAGTTGTCTGTATCGATAATGAGGACTCTGTCTATGTTGGAGGTTCTGATTCGACTGCACGTGTTCTTGAGCGCTGGAATGCAAGTGGAGGCCCATTCTATGATCTTTATTGGATGGCCGTACCTACTCTTGTGAAATTTAGTTCAGATGGAAATTTCCTTTGGAATCGGACTACAAATCCATACGCAATTTTCCATGGATTTGTCCAAGACTTGGCAATTGTTAATGAGACAATCTATGCTCTGGATGAATTCAATATGACAACTTTCGATTTAGATGGAACCAAACTATGGTCCTATTGGAATTATATCCATGGTGTTTATTACGAATTTGAGATGCTCCCATCTGGTTCCTTCTATAGATCTGATGTAAATTGGGATACATATTCAGTGATAAGATACAACTCTACGAATGACATTGAATGGTCCAACACCATCAATTTCACAGAAAATTACAACTGGTTTATAGACACACAAATTGGACCATCGGCTGCAGATTCAAGAGGCTCTTTCTATGGTGTCCTGCATAGGATGTATTATCCCGGGGATATAACATTCCACACGACGAAACTATTCAAATTCAACTCATCAGGAGATCAAGATTGGAACAAGACCGTAGATTTTGGCAATTTTGCATATGGTTTTGAAGGATTGAGTGATATGATGCAGGTCACTGACGAAGGAGTTCTATATCTTGCTGGGGTGCGGTTTGATACACCAATTTATGCAATGTCATTTCTAGCTTATCAGGTTGATGAACCAATTGTACAGCCGCCTCCAAGTGATGATTTGGGTTGGATAATTCCTGTTGCACTCTATGGCTCAGCTACTGTACTCATTGCTGCTGTCATTTTCGATTATGCACGAAGACGAAGGTCAGGTGAACCAACTAGTTGAGTTTCAGACACCATTCAGATACAATCTGATTGAATGTTTTGAATTGTTCCAGCATGACACTGTGTCCTGCTTTCTCAATAACCTCTAGGTGTGAGCCCTCTATCTTGTCTTTGAGGAATGTGGAGTATTTCACAGGAGTCAAGAGATCATTATCCCCCACAATGATCAGTGTAGGAAGAGAAATGTTCTGAACAGCATTCATGATGTCGAAGGTGGTACAAGCTTGAAAGTCTCGCGAGATTATGTGTGCCGGACACTTTCTTATCTCTGCTTGAGATGCCTCAATAATCTTGGTTGAGGTCTCCTTATGGAACATATATTCCCCAGCCACGCGTACATATGATTCAAAGTCGTTTTCTAACAAATCAAAGATCATGGGTAGGACTTTGAGTCGTGCACCTGTACCAACAAGAACGATTCCTCGAAGATTCTCTGAATTCTCCAGAGTGTAGAGTTGGGTCAATGCTCCCCCCATAGAATGGCCCATCAAAATTGGTCTGTCATAGTTCGACACAACAGAGTCAATATCATCAATGTACGAGCGGAGAACATCCTCTTCTCCTCTATCAGGAGTTCTTCCATGACCATTCAAATCGATAGCAATTGGTTGGAGCGAATCTGAGAGACCTCTGAGTTGCATAAACCAGGTGGCAGAAGATCCTCCAGCACCATGCACCATAATTATTGGGAGTGCATCTTCTTCACCGTACACCTCTGTGTGAACAGACATGGAGGAAGATTCCCTTCATCTGTATTTTGAGTGTTATGGACGAAAACACTGACAAAAAATGTGTCAAGGTTTATATGCGTTCAATGAAGGAAACGTTTAGTGATTGATTTGATTATTGCACCCGGCTAGCGTTACTGCCCCTTTTGGGCTAACGCAGGTTATTGTATAATTTGCCTCACAAGAAAGGCCGAGGAGGCCAGAAGAAGAGCAAGGTTCGTGAAGTCGGTGGCAAGCGTTATCCTCACAAGAAGGAACGCTGCACTGCCGGTGTCGCACCTCGCTGCAAGGGTTGGGGTAATGGCAACACCATGCCTACACCCGGTATCTGCATTCGCTGCTACCAGGTCCTCAACTCCAAGAAATAGTCGGGGGTGTATCCCCCAAACCCCTTTTTTTCATAATGTTTTTAGAGTTGATTGAGTCAGTTCTCACCGTAGTTAATGCGTTGAGGACTGAAATTGTCACTGGTACTATCATTGTTCCAGATTTCTGTTTCTGGCGCTAGCTCTCCGGAACTTCAATATGATGTTGTCTAAGATAGTATCTGAAAACGGCTTTTTCTCATCGTCAACAAACCAAGAGCAGTTCGACAATACGTTTAGTATAATCGGGACCCTTTTTAAGCAGACGACCTTACTAAATAGAACAAGTCGAGTGCTTTTGAATCGGAACTATTGTTAAGATTCAATTCTCTCGAATGTATTCCTAGGAGTATTAACAATGAGTTCGAATAGAGGCACAATGGCACTAGTTGTGATAATGATTATCGTAATTGGTGTTATTTGTGCATACATTTTCATTGAGAATCAGTTTGCTCCGACAACACCTACAAATACAACTACAACTACAACAACCACAACAACTACAACAACTACAACAACTACGGCTAATCCAAATCCGTATGATGTAGCTATTGTATTTGCTACAGGAGGATTGGGTGACAAGTCATTCAACGACGGTTGTAAGATGGGTGCTGATCTGGCAGTAACGGAATTTGGCTTAACATATGTATATGTAGAACCAACAGCAATTGTTGAGTATGAGGGATTCATACGGACATACGCTGAACATGCTGGGTATGATGACCCATATGATCTGATTATAACCATTGGTTATGATCAGGCTGCTGCTCTAATGGCAGTAGCTGATGACCATCCAGATCAAAAATTTGCGATTATTGACATGTTCATTGATCCTGGCAACTACAGCAATGTAGCCTCACTTCTCTTTGAGGAACATGAGGGTTCTGCACTAGTTGGTGCAGCTGCTGGTATGTTGACTCAGACTGACAAGATTGGTTTTATTGGTGGAGCGGACATTCCACTGATTAACAAATTTGCTGGTGGTTACATTTGGGGTGCTAACTACACCAATCCAATGATCGATGGTGCTAACATTAGCATTGCATATACCAATGAGTGGGTAGACACTGCTGCTGGACAGACACTTGCAGATGGTATGTATGCTGCAGGTAGTGACATCATCTTTGCTGCTGCAGGAAGATCTGGACTA
>JAEOST010000591.1 GCA_016840245.1 Candidatus Thorarchaeota archaeon | reverse complement strand
GTTCTGGAGGCGAGGTTAGGGGTCCGAGATCCGTTGCCTCTGAAAGTGGTGCACCTCCAAGAAACATTGCCTCACTGACAATCCCCATCATTTCAACAGGGGGTAGTATTGCACAAGACAATTTGGAACCCTCCTTTACATCAGGGAGATTGGTTACAATTCTCCAAATTCTTGATCCATCAGTACAACGACATTCAGTCAGGTTACTTGAACCCTCAACGGACTTTGTGGAGCTTATTTCCACAGCGAGAATATCAACCGCGCGACCAGGGTCATCATCAAAATTGCGCAAACGGTTTTGAAATCCCTGTACAATTCGAAGTGCATACTCCACTTCATTATGTGCCAAGAGTTCCTTTATTGTTCCAGGTTTATGACCTGATTCCTTGGCTTTCTCGTAGATATCCCCAAACTCAGTTATTGAATTGATTAGATTCGATGTAGCGGGAAGATCAGCAAGTGCAGCGGCATCTGCGTACGAATATTTTACCTCATACAGTAATGCACCTGCGGTCTTCAATGACTCTGCAAGTTTGCTATAATCGATATGCATCTTCAATTTCCGGTTACTTACTACCTCATTCAGTCTACGGAGCGAATCTTCAAGAACTAGAACTCGGCCATCCTTCGCTGTATCCATAATAACCACAATTGCAAGGGGTTAAATATCGTAAATAAAAACGCTGATTGTGGTCTTAATAGACCACGAGAAGTGATATAAAGATACAAGAGATATCGTACAACAATCTAGAGAGGAGCGATTTAGGTTGATTCAAGCTCTATACGTACTAATTGCTGATAGCGGCCTCTGTGTCCTTGATAGGAAATACGGAGAAGGTGAAATGGATCCAAACCTAATCAGCGGATTTCTTACTGCACTGATTTCTTTTGGTCAAGAGTTGAGTTCAGGAAACCGAGTTCACGTCATTGATTTTGGTGCATTCGATATTTGTCTCTCTCTTAAGAACAATGTAATTGTCGCTGCGACAGTGGATAAGACTGATGACGGAAATGCAGCAATGGCAGTCCTAGCGGAAGTCAACAATGAATTCGTTAAGAAGTACTCCTCCGTGCTTCAGGATTGGGATGGCAATCTCGAGCCATTCGAGGCGTTCATGCCTATAGTTGATGAAATTACAAAAATGGGTAAAGCCTCAGAGATGAAAATCCTAGTTCCCATCCTGAAAGGTAAAGTTTCTCCAATGTTGGTCCGATTAGGCCAGATCTCTCAGGAGGTCTATGACGTAGGTCAGAAATGTAAAGGGAAACTTACTGTCCGAGATATTGCAGACCAGCTAGGTAAACCAGTTAAGGATGTACAAAAAGCGCTGCATTCACTCGAAGACATGAAGATGTTAGTGTGGAAAGAAATCGGTCAGTGACCTACTACTACTTATTCTTCAAAAATAGAAAGAAAAGGGAAGCACTTACTGTGCTGAACCCCATTCATTTCCAGCAGTAATTAGGATCAGACCTATAACTATCAATCCAGGAGCTAGTATTCCACTTGCAGCATATGATAGGATACCTGCACCTTCAAGAGCAAATCGTGCAGAGTGAAGAACACGTCCTGTGAAAAGAACGAAGAATCCCATACCAAGAATGAAGTTTGATTTTCTCAGAACACCGCCTGAAACATATGCTAGATACCAAAAGAGCAGGGGTATGAAAAGAGCATAAACAATTCCTGCAATTCCAGTTGCTAGTGTCGTCCCTTCCCCGGGAATTATAACTAATGCAATAGCAATGATGATAGCTGGAACAGCAAAACCGATCTCAGCCCAACGTTTTCCAATAATCAGGAATCCAGCTGTTGCAGAAAGCGCACCTAATGCCAACCACTGGAAGAAACCTCCAGCACTGAGCCAGAATGTAGCATCTGTAAGAAAGGGTGTTAATCCTGTTAGGTCCGTAGGCAAAGAACGTGCATCGGCAAAGAAATCACCTACAAAGTAAAAGACCCTTCCAATAGCAAGTAAAAGAAAGAACAATGCCATTGCGAATGAGAATGGATTTCTGGTCTTTCTCCATCTAAAGAGGAATAGAATTACGAAAATTAGGAAATAGTATCCAACTACTAGAAACCAGAGTCCAATATGCATTTCTCGAATTATCATGTCGATTGTTTGTAACATCTTCTTCTCTCCCTTCAGATGTGCTACTTGGTTTTTGCATTGTGCGAACGGACAAATAAAACTATGCTGCGCGATAATAAGTGTGAGAGTAATACAATCAGGTAAGCTCTATATTACCTAAAGATGCAAATTCCTTGGTGTTTATGTGACTCCTCGTCGTTTCTGGAAGCTCAAATTGGAAGATGGCACAGTAGAGGAGTTCATAGATGTTCGAAGGAAGGTTGGAAAT
>JAEOST010000590.1 GCA_016840245.1 Candidatus Thorarchaeota archaeon | reverse complement strand
TCGGCTCCCTTAACATCCACACCTGCTGCAGCCGCAAGATGATCAGGTTTTGCAGCTACCAAGTCTGTCACAGTTGCGAATCCTGCAGAGAGAATTCTGTTTACAATGGATTCGGGCACCTCTAATTCATAGAGTAGCCGCTTTAACTCATCCACACTCGATTCATCAGGAACTGGTCGTGATATCTCTGGCATCTCTTCAGCAATTGTTTCCGTAGTGCTTACGGCGGCAACATCTGGTTCAGCTTCTCTAGGAGCATGGGGAGTTGGTATTTCATGCGAATCAACAAAGGACGGACGGATAAGATATCCACCAATGATGAATAATCCAATGAGTATCAGTATGCTGAAGAGGGGAGGTACAGTCATTTCTATGATACTGCCACCTTCTCCAGGAAATGGAATGCCTTGAATTCCAGTTTCAAGTAGGAATCTAATACCTCCTTCGATTCCAGAGAGCTCGATAGAAACGAGCATCCATATAGGAGTAAAGAACATCACACTACCAAACTCAAGCATCGCAACTCTTCGGAATTCTTCTCGTCGAATAATGCGATATGTCAATGGTGGAAGAAGAACCAACACGAATGAAACTACACACCAAATGACAAACAACATCCTCAGACTATAAAGTACGTCTGTGTCAGTTACTCCATGTCCAAGTAACTGGATGATTGCGCTACCAATGAATGCAACACTGGTTAGTATGAATCCTAGAATGACTCCATGGGCATATTTCAAGAGTATCCCTCTACGCGATGCTAATGACTTTCTTACATCAAGTCAATTTAGGTGTTTTGAGAAAAACGGCCGTTTGATTCGTCCCGACACTCTTATGTGGAGAAATTGAACGAGGTAACTAGGTTGTTTGATGTTGAAACTCCTTGTTGTTGTCGGTACTAGACCTGAGATTATCAAGATGGCTCCTATTGTACAGGAAGGAGAACGAAGGTCTGTTGAGATATTCCTACTTCATACAGGTCAACATTATTCACAGTTTATGAGTGATTCATTCTTTGATGACCTAGGACTAAGAACTCCCGACCGGAATCTTCAGATTGGCTCTGGAACTCAAGCTGAACAAACAGCTAAGGCACTGGTTGGTGTTGAAAAGGAGATAGAAAACCAGAAACCCGATGCAGTATTAGTGCAAGGAGACACTAATGCAGTGCTGAGTGCAGCTCTCGCGTCAGTTAAACTTCATGTACCAGTAGGACATGTTGAGGCAGGTCTGAGAAGTTATGACATTAGAATGCCCGAGGAACATAATCGTCGACTGACAGACCATATCTCTAGCTACCTGTTTGCTCCAACTGATAATTCTGCACGTATTCTTGAGAAAGAAAACGTTTGGGGTAAAATCTACGTAACGGGAAATACTGTTATCGACACCCTCGAAGACGTGATTCCAGTCGCTCGTAAGAGAGAGAGCATTGCAGAAAGACTTGGTTTTAAGAAATTCGTACTACTCACAATGCACAGAGCAGAAAACGTTGACAAACAAGACACGCTAGACGGGCTTGTAAAGGGCTTATTAGACCTCGAGATGGACATTGTCTTTGCAGCTCATCCCAGAACTGTAACACGATTGAAAGCCTTTGATTTGATGAAGAAAATAGAAGCTTCAGGTCGTATTCACATTATAGAACCACCAGGGTATCTTGATTTCCTAAAGCTTATGGAGTCCTGTGATTTTGTATTGACTGACTCTGGGGGTATCCAAGAGGAAGTGACTGCACCGTCATTAAACAAGAGTGTGTTTGTTTTACGCACATCCACAGAACGTCATGAAGCCGTTGAGTCAGGTCATGCTACCATTGTTGGTGTGAATCCTGATGAGTTCACCGTGAGCATAAAGGATGCAATCAAGAAGGGGCTTGATAAGAAGAGACCCTGCCCGTATGGAGCAGGCGATGCATCAGTAAAGATCCTTGATATTCTTGAGAAGGAGCTTTAGTAGTCTTTTTTAGATGAAGACCTCTGCACCAACCTATTCGACGGAGAATCAGACTAATGACATACAAGATATGTTTGACAAATGATGACGGTCCAAATAGCATGGGAATGCAAAATCTTGCTTCATCTATTGCTAAGGAGTTTGAACTAGTCGTTGTAGTTCCAGATAGCCAACGTAGTGCAACTGGAAAGAGTCTCACACTAAACACCCCTTTGAGAGTTGTCAAGAGGAGAAAAATGAATGGAATCGATCTCTACACTCACACTGGCTCACCAGCTGACTCCGTTGTTGTCGCTTCTTCAATGTTTAAAGACATAGACTTGTTTGTATCAGGTATCAATTCAGGAGGTAATCTTGGATACCAGAGCATGTTAACGAGTGGAACAGTTGGAGCAGCATTCGAAGCGGCATTCTTGGGCTTTCCAGCTATAGCAATTTCCCAAGTAGTAAATCCTGACGAGTGGTTTTCACACACTGAAATTGATGGTGATTTCACAAAGATTTGCGAGATATCAATGGAAATCATCAGACGTGTTAAGAAGAAAGGATTACCTGAGGGTATCGATGCTCTCAATCTCAACTTCCCAAAGAAGCTTGCTGATGAATTTAGAATCGCTGTATCAAAACCTACGCGGTTAAGAATCGCGAATGATGTGGATAAAAGAATAGATCCTCATGGTAGTCCGTACTATTGGATAAAGGGCACTGAAATTGAACCAAGCCCAGGTACTGATGCATGTGAGATTTTCAAGAATGGAAATGTATCTCTAAGCCCTATAGTAATTGAAACAATAAGAGAGAGCGAGGTAGAAAAAATAAAGGAGTTCATGACTGACTGATTTTCTTCAAAGCATCCCATAACGCATCCGTGTCTGGGCGTGCTAACTGAACAGGACCGTCAGAGGTCCTGATTGTCCTCTGTTTTACATCCGTTACAGTATATCCAATGATTGTACTTAGGACCCCTACTGATTCTATAGCTGCTTGTACCTCATCTGCATGCTCTTTCTCACATGCGATTAGCATACACCCACTGCTGATCAGCTCCAATATGTTGATTGATAGTGCCTCACAGATTTGTCGTGTGGAATCATGAACTGGAATTCTTTCCAAATCAATCTCAAATCCCGATCCGCTAGCATCACATAACTCATGTAGACCACCAGCAATACCACCTTCGGTAGGGTCGTGCATTGCTGTAACATATCCCGTTTGAAATGCAGCAAGTCCTTCTTTGACAACACTGATTTGGTTTCTCATCTTTCGTGCTTCCCGAACTACTACTTCTCCCAGTTGTTTTGTAAGAAAATCACAACCTTCCGATGCAAGAATCGAAGTGCCTTCAAGAGCTACTGTCTTGGTTAGAATAATTGCATCACCAGGTTTTGCTCCTGAGGATGTAACATACTTACCCTTGTCGCTAACACCTAGCATGAAGCCAGCAATGATTGGATTAGTGATACCCTCAGTAATCTCAGTATGACCTCCAGCTACAGCGATATCAAGACTCTTGGCAGCAGAATCGATTTGACTCATGATTCGGCCCACTTCTTCACTCGAACAGTCAGCAGGTAGTAATATTGAAGATAAGAACCATCTCGGTTTAACACCGAAGGTAGCTATATCGTTGGCATTGACATGAACAGACAACCATCCAACATCTTCCACTGAGCCGGTAATCGGGTCAGTAGCAGCAATTAGCACTGAGTCACCAATCCGTATCACTGAAGCGTCTTCACCAATCGCGGGTCCAAGTAATACATCGGGGTCTCGTTTTCCTAGAAATGTGAAGACAAGACTCTCTAGTAATTCAGGGGGTAATTTTCCTGGAAGCAAGATAGGCGACTCCATTAGGTGCGCACCGGTCCTGTATCTGACGTATGAAAAGTGGGTTCATCGATACCCCATACGGGGCTCTCCTCACTCACTATGCCGCCAGTTGATATTGGAACGATGCGCGGTCAACGCATCTAGTACTCGCTAATAAACTAATAGAGATAGACTATAATCACCATCTGATGTAGGTTTCAGCTTCTTTTAGCTCCTGAGATCGAAGTCTTGCTTTAGTAACACTCCCACTCAGAAACGTTCCTAAGACAGATCGCATTTCCATGACTTCTCGGAAAAGGAATGTGCGTCCTCCTCCAACGCGTGCGACTAGAAAGGAGCTGAATGACCCTCTAAATTCGGGTATCGCCAGAATTGTTTCAACTATATCATAGAGCCCCTCTTTTCTCATTCGAAGAGTCGTAGCAAGCTCAATGGCTTCATGGTAAGGACGTTTGAGAAACTTGGACCAATGAGCCTGTTCTTTGTCAACATTGACTGTAGCTAAACGAACATTCGCCTTACGTACCAAGCGAGCTGCCTTCACAAGGTCCTTCACTGGTGTATATCGTGCATGACCAGGACCAACTGACTGTGCAAGGGGAATATTTGGTGCAAAGTCACTGATCATTACAATCAGAGGCTCCACATCACGATTCCTCATTCGTTCCCGTTTTACAGTTTCTAGTGACTTCATCATGGCTTCAGCTAGAGGTGATAACCCTGAAATCTTCAGACGAGCTAGAGCACGGTACACCTTATTCCAGTTCGTAGTTGGTGCCTGAACTTCAACAGCACCACTGTCTTTGAAAGCGATTATTCCGATTCTATCTTTCGAACCTCTGGTCTCTGTTTCAATTCTGCGTAAAATCTTTCGAACCTCAGATAATGCTCCTTTCATTGACATACTGACATCAATAACAAGAATCACCGTGAGAGGAACACGACCAGTGAAGACAGACTCACGAACATCTTGGGGTAAAATTTGAAGTCCTTTTGTTGGGTCATAACGTCCCAATCTTGCCAGTGCAGCTCTAATTGTTGCAGGCAAGTTAATGCTGCGAGGCACTCCCTGCGGCAGGCGTGCTCGGAATGGACGTCCTTGCTGAGATGAGTCCGAGGTCTTGAGTGAACCCATAGCTCTCGAGCTCACCCGTTTTTGTACCCATCCACCAGATGTTACGGTGGACCTAATCATAGCTCGTGACAGAAGCTCCTTCGGTTCAAAAATCTCCTCACCCGCGTCAATGTCAGGGAGCTTAACAAAGAAGCCAGCATCAATTCCAATTGACTCTCTAAGTTCAGACTTCGGACCTATGATTTTCGAGGGCTCACCAGCTCTGTAAGGTCTTGTAGCACGACCCCATTCATCACCAGGCTCTGGAATACCTGAACCGGGTTCAACAACATCAATTCCTGCTGCAGGTCCACCTTTCCTCTTTGTCATTGTTCGGAGCCACTTTCTAATCACAAAATACCAGATAGGTGCAAAGATGATAGTATCAACGATGAGTGTCAGTAGATTTGGAAAAGTTGCAGGAGGTGAACCAAGTAGAAAGTTGAAGGGTGCAAAATAGATCCAAGCAAAGAAAGCAAATGCAGTGACCATCATGATGGCACAGATAGTTCCCTTGATTGGGTCACCCTGTGGATTCCTTATTTTCTTCGGCGTTTTTTTTTGCCGTCTGCCATATCGGTCTCCAAGACCTTCTCTTGACGACCGTACCTACCGCCACTATGCCGCGGTCCTGATTCATCCTTATCCTTAGACGGGGATTCAGTTGGCGATTTTCTTCGATCGTCTTTCTGAGTAATGGCAGTTGCTTTAGTAATTGCTTCGTCAATGTCACCTGATGAGGGAGGTTCGAGGAGGCCGCCTCTGCGAGTTCTATGACTTAGTGTGAGTTGTGAAGCTAGTTGCATATCATCAAGGATTACCTCAGTACGTCCCTCTAGTGCTGCATTAGTAATAGCAACTTTACTGATTATAATGTCAGGACGGACACCATCCACCTCTAGTGCGTCACATGCCATGGCAATAGCACGTAATCGGTGATCTGGAAGGTTGACATCATTGAGGAGTGTCTTGGCTTTCACCATCCGGTCACGTAGTTTTTGTTGTTTCTCGGACCACTCTTTTCTGAAAGCAGCGGGATTATCCTCAAAAGCTAGGTTACGTCTAACCAAGGTCATCCTGTCATCTACAGACAATGTTCGTCCAACCGACACATGTAGTGGAAACCTATCCAGTAGTTGAGGTCTCAATTCACCTTCTTCGGGATTGAGGGTACCAATTAGTACAAAATCAGAAGGATGAGAAATTGAGATACCTTCTCGTTCAATGACATTGACCTTTGTTGCTGCAGCATCAAGTAAGTCATCAACGAGATGATCAGGAAGTAGATTGACCTCATCAACATAGAGTACGTTTTGATGAGCCTCTGCTAAGATACCTGGTCTAAGAGCTTGAATTCCTTCCTTCAGGACACGTTCAATATCTAAGGCACCAATCAAACGATCCTCGGTTGCTGAAAGTGGTAGATTGACTACTCGCATTTTGCGAGTACGAGTCTTGAGAGACTTACCTGCCTCTAGTTTGGTTTGACACTCTTCACATAGAACACTTTCACCATTTGGATTACAACCAAAACGACAGTCTTCGACCTCTTCAACCTCTGGGAGAAGGTCCGCAAGAGCTCGAACTAGAGTTGTCTTTCCTGTGCCCTTTGGTCCCGATATCAGGACCCCACCGATGCGGGGGTTTATTCCATTTAGAATGAGGGCTAGCTTCAGGCGTTCAAGGCCTACCAATGAAGTGAATGGCAGTATTGCGCGCTTCAACTGACCCAAGATGGACTTTCTCCTAAAGTGGCATATTGTGACACATACATATAACGGTGTGTATCGAAGTATATTTGGGTCTACAATTGATATCGCACATATCTCATCTAGAGTGTCCAGAGTGTGGACGGAAGCATTCAGCTGATGATAGAGCTACATACTGCGTGTGCGGTTCACCACTATTTGCTCGGTATGATATTAACAGTGTAAGGGAAGACTTAGCGGCTGAACTGTTCCCATCAAATGCAAATTCTATGTGGCGATATTCACAGCTTCTTCCAGTAAAATCACCAACGTATTGGATTAGTCTTGGTGAGGGTTGGACACCTCTCAGAATTTCTAGAGGCGTTGGAAAACACCTTGGTCTTAGGATGCTTCGCTTCAAGGACGAATCATTAAACCCAACATCGAGCTTCAAGGATCGCGGTCTCTGTATGGCAATCTCCAAGCATCTTGAACTTGGGTGCAAATCATTTGCACTACCATCAGCAGGAAATGCAGCAGTATCAACAAGTGCATACTGCGCTGCTGGAGGAGCAGAGGCCCATATCTTCATGCCAACCGACACACCATTTCCATTCTTCTATGAATGTGAGTTATATGGAGCTAAAATCGTAAAGGTTGATGGCAACATCTCAGACTGTGCTGCAGAGATGAAGAGGAGAAGTGGTGAGTGGGTATCTCTATCCACAACTAAGGAACCTTATCGTGTTGAAGGCAAGAAGACCCTTGGTTTTGAAATCGCAGAACAACTAGGGTGGAAGATACCAGATGTAATTGTATGTCCTACTGGAGGCGGGACAGGTATCATTGGAATTTGGAAAGCTTTCGAGGAGCTTGAATCCTTAGGACTCATCGGAAGTGAGAGGCCACGAATGTTTGCTGCTCAAAGTGGAGGCTGTGCTCCTGTTGTTCATGCATTTGAGAAAGGACTGGATACTGTTGAGCCGTGGCCAAATGGAGAGACCTTAGCCTATGGACTTAGAGTTCCAAGTCCGTTTGCTGGAAGATTGATTCTTCATGCAATTAGAAAATCTGGTGGAGGAGCTGTAGCTGTTGCTGAGGGAGAGATAGTCCCGATGAGAAACATAGTGGCAAAAATGGAAGGAATGGACTTCTGTCCCGAATCAGCTGTTGGCCTTGCAGGTG
>JAEOST010000589.1 GCA_016840245.1 Candidatus Thorarchaeota archaeon | reverse complement strand
CTTAACTCGCATGCCATCTCTATATCAGAATAGAGCAGCTGCATTATGTAATTCGCAAGATTGTCAGCAACATCCTCTCTAGTCATCTGGACATCACTGAAGTAGGTTTCACTGTTAGTGAAATCGAAGCAATCCTCCCAGGTAAACTCTTCAGTGCTTGACAAAGCAGCATTCCTTTCTGGTTCCTGCGTAACACGCCTTTCAATTGTTTCATATTCAAATGAATTTATACTATCAAGGTTTGAAGTAGAAATAGTAGTGATGCCGTTATCCGTTTCATAACCATATGAGACGGATGTAATTGATACACCACCGGTTAACAGTACTAGACAAATCAAGATACTCTTCAGATTATACATTCTCGTTCCCTTCAATCTCATGATATGACACCTCCATTCTTTCGTGGTAAAGCGACTCCTGTTATCATCGTTGCAGAAGGACATGACTGACCTCTGATGTTTATTGATTGATCGGGTGCAAATGGAGCTTCATGAAGAGAGGCTAGTTCTGTTGCATTTGGTAGCCAGTCATAACAGTAGGTGTATCCACCTGCAATTGTGCCTACAATCTCTGTGGCATTGTTGCCATTTGTATCGCCTATGACGACATCAGTTGCCCGTTCAGGTAGCTCTGAAGTAGCCCAAACGATGTCATAGATATGCGAACTCCGTGAGAACAAAGGATTCAGTTCGAAGACAGTGAAGTTGTTTCCAATCCCAGCTATAATCTCATTCCATGTGTCATGATCAGTATTTCCAGCGACCAAGCAATATGTCGGTTCTGGAGTGGAGTAGTGAATCAAGTAGCCATACTGATTGTCAGCGATTCGTTCCAACAAACATATTCCATTGTCACTACCAATCATAATCTCAGCATAACCATCAGAATCATGATCTGCCAGAATTACAGAATGTACTCTTGCACTAAGCAATTGACTTCTATCAGTCCAACTATAATCACCGAATAGATTGTCATCGGTGTTTTCGAAGATTCGTATCATGCTTTCAAACACATACACCTCTCCACTTGGCAGAAGTGTTTCGTTTGTCAAGCCAAGAATGATATCGCGGTTGCCATCATTATCGGGGTCGCCTGTAGTGACGGTTCGAACAAACAATCCCATATCTGGAGTACCAGGAGCATACCACCACCAGACAATTTCATAGTCATCGTTTGCTAGATTTTCAATAACATATGCACCCTTGTCGCACGCAATGACAATTTCACTTTCACCATCACCATCCAAGTCATTATCAACAGTGATAGCTCTGATATCACTCAGTGTCCAATTCAAATCATCAGGATTCAGACTGTCCCAGACTGTTGTGTATTGATCATTACCGATGTTTTCAAAGATGATAACTCTAGAATCTGTCGCAGCAATAATCTCTTCATTGCCGTCTTGGTCTTGGTCACCTACAACCAGGTCAATCACGTCGTCCCAAACAATACTGGTTTCCTGATGGGTCATATCAGGTGACCGCCATGCACGTCGATACGTATTGTTGAAGACATGTTCAAATGCGTAAATATTGCTATCATATGATCCAACAATCACTTCGTCAATTCCGTCATCATCAGTGTCCGCTATTGTTATACTATAGGTCCAATGTTCGAACTCCCTTCTGTTATCCCATGAGTCGAAAGCATCAAAGCCCCACATAGATGAACGTTTGTCGACCTCGACTAGATGTATGAATGGATACGTAGCAACTAGAAAACAATTGTGTTGCAATGATCCTGCAAAGAGGTCTATACTCTCATTCCTCATCAAGACAAGGTCTAATACTCCATCATTATTTAGATCTACAAAATGAGGATCAATGTACCCTCTCTCAGGAGATAATGCAGTACCCATGAAATCTGGCTGGTAGAAGGTTCTCCTTTGTTCCCAGACCGGGTCATGAAGTGAACCAGTATTCTCGAAGTAACTCAACCTGCTGCTATTAGGCATAAGCCCACCCATCCCACGGCTAACGATACCTCCAGATAATGGGAGTGTGATATCAAAATCACCATCACTGTCAAAGTCCGAAAATGCAGCTTGTCCACCTACTGCATGTTCACCTATTGCATCATTAATGTCTGCGTAGAATGTAGCATCATAACTACCAAAATAGGGTGATGTGGAACTACCAATGTTTGGGAAGTAGTAAAGATTCCCAGAACTAACCGTCAAATCAAGAAGTCCGTTTCCATTCATATCGTGAAAAGCTACTTTGGATAGATTTCCCTTATCTGCAATGACTGAAGACGGAACCTGAATAACTCCGGCTCCAATTGTCCATTGATTTGCACCATCATTTTCGTAATATGTTAAATATACATCAGGTTTTCCTATTGTGGTAATAACAAGCTCAGGAGCACCATCATTTGTTAAATCAACTGCTGTAGCTAAAGCGTGTCCATCAATGTAATCTTCTATAATGCCTTCAATACGACCGGAGAAGTAACCGGGTTGATAGGAGAAGTTAGGATTCTGGTCAGTCCCTATATTCTGTAAGAGGAGTACCCAAGTCACAAATCCCGAAGATGCGTGAAATCCAGAAACCGTGACAACCAAGTCCCGTGCTGAAGAACCAGCAACATCCACTAGACTATAACCCATGAATTTACTAAAATTGACTGGGAGTGAGAATTCTGTTCCATCAGCAAATGTGTTAATGAAATTCCATGTTGGTAATCGACCCTTAATACCAAGGTATTCAATATCCCTAATACTAGACTCAAGAGAGAATCGTGGAAGGTCTCCGTAGCTATACCATATTTGACCTCCTCCAGAGGTGTATGCAAGAATACTACCATCAACCGTTCCTATGATGATATGTTTATCACTTGGAAGAGTAATCGGTGTTCTTACATGACCAATAGTCAGGCTTAGTGCTGTTGGAATTGGTCGAGCTAACACACCCCAAACTGCGTCTATCCTATATGTAACACCATGTTTTACTCCAATCTTGAGATATCTGAACGACTTCCAGTTATTCTCTTGAAGAACTGGGTCTACATCAAAGCCTAGATGAAGTCTAGGTGGTTTCATTGCAAATGTAGAAAGAGAAGTGGGCAAGGTAACGAAGGTCTCTCCATCTTGAGATATGGCAAACTCCATATTCATGAAATTGGGGAATGGTGTCACATAGGGCATTGTTATATCCAAGTCATTGTTTGAGTTACCCATCCCACTGATTTCTTCATACTCTCCGAAATCAAGGATGACTTCTGCAACATTCGTATGAACTACCCCAGTTTGTATCTTCTTTACCTGATGATCACCAGCGAAGTACAGAGTTCCCTCATTATCTAGTGTAATCGTAGTTGCTCTGTGGAGATCTACTGTTATATTATAGCCTGCAAGTCGTCCCTCAAGTTCAGTGATTAGCGCACCATCTTGAGTATACTTCCAAACAGATGAATACGGAGGTGTGGATGTGTATATGTGGCCTTCGTCATCAACTGCAATAGGAATTGGTCCTGTGACGCTAAAGGAGTCCACGAACACACCATTCGCTGAGAAAATCTGAATCCTGTGGTTGGCGTAATCAGTCACATAAACAACATCATCAGAATCAATATCAATCCCTGCAGGAGCTTGAAATTCACCATCTGCAGAACCTGTTGCGCCCCATTCAGAAATGAAATCACCTTGGTTATTGAATTTCTGGATTCGATTATTGTACATGTCAGCAATATACACATTGTCAGCAGAATCTATTGCGACATCCACTGGATTATTGAACTCACCAGTACCTATTCCTTCACTGCCCCAGTACAATATGAAAGTGCCATCGTTTGTCAACTTCGATATACGGTCGTTTCCAACCTCACACACATACAAATCATCATTGGAATCAATTGCTATGCCCCATGGCTGGTACAGTTCTCCTGGGTCAGAACCATTTACAGATAGAATGTCCACTAGAAGTCCAGATGATGTGAACTTCTTGATAGTCCCATTGTAGAAGTCTGTGACATATATATTGCCTAATGAGTCACAAGAGGATCCCATTGCAAACTCCATGTCCTTATGCTCCCATTTATTAATGAGGTGGTAAGTCTCTAACGCGAATAGCTGAGTTCGATTAACACCTGAATCAGCCACATAGACATACGCTTGAGGACCGATTGCTACACCTTCGGGGTGATAGAATTCACCTGAATCAACTCCAGTGCTACCCCAATACCCAATGAAAGTCCCCCACCATGTGAACTTCTTAATCTGATCTAAGCTATAATCAGTGATGAAGACATGACCTTCAGGGTCAATCGCTATACCTCGAGGATCAACGAAGGTGTCACCATCAGCTCCAAAACTACCCCATGCCCCTAGATGATCTCCGGTGTAGTTATAGATCTGAACCTGATGATGATGGGAATCAACAATGAAGATGAAATCATTGAAGTTCACCGCTATGCCTCTGGGAGTATCAAATCCAGTCCAGATGTCGATGACCTCACCAGTAGTGCTGTTCATCTTCTTGACACGGTTGTTCCCTGTGTCTGATACATAGAGGTAACCAAAATCATCTATTGCTATTCCTTCAGGTGAAATGAACTCATCGTCATTAGAACCATAACTACCCCATGATGCATTGAATGCACCAGTGGTAGTGAATTTCTGAATTCTATGATTTGCTGAATCTGTTACATAGACATGATTATCAGAACCTATAGTGATACCATGTGGATCTGCGAAATATCCATCACCAGTACCAAATCCGCCCCAGTGTGTGATGTACTCTCCATCAATTGAAAACTTCTGAATCCGATGATTACCTTTATCCACGACAAAGATGTTTCCAGTGGAATCAAATGCAATCGATGTCGGATAGGCTACTTCACCCGGTGCTTCACCACCGACACCTAGGTGACCCATGTAGCTATAGTCATCTCTAGGTTGAAATGTTGTATAATTGCTGTCACGAGGGCCAGGAAGCGAACTATTTCCTCCAATTTCAGGAATACTCCAAGGATACGGTATTGGATCTTCTAGCTCGAGTACACCTTGTTCCTCCCAACCGTAGATCTTCTTGTCAGCATATGGGTCTAACTCATAGCCCGAATAAACTCCAGTATTCGGTAAGAGACCCTCTTCCCATGTAGCAACTGGTTGCATGAGTTCCATGCTAGTATACGATTCAGTCACAGGGTCGTACTCGATAGTGAAGACTCCTTGTCCATAACTGGATACTGCAATCTCTCCATATGGGTCCTCATCAAGACTGTTACTCAGAGTAATCGAAACAATGGGATTGAACATCAGGTCACCACTATCCCATATCTTCTCATAGCGATGGACTCCACATGGTAGGAACTCGAAGATGTGAAGCTTGCCATCATATGATCCAGCAATGAGCTCTCTCAATCCATCATTATCAGTGTCACCAGTAGCAACAGATAGGACTCGCGTATCAATTGCATCACCAGTGTCCCAGACCTTTGTCATATCTATGAGATGTTCTTCACAATGTGGCCATCCTGAGTGCCACTCATATTCAAAGACGTGGACCTTGTTGTCCCAACAAGCAGCTACTACTTCCTTTAGTCCATCTGAATCGAGATCATCAGTTGCTACGGACCAAACCTGTTTTGTGAGTGTACCTCCACTGTCCCAGACATAATCAAAGAAGTCAGCTGTTGCACTACCCTCATACCCTTGCTGCTCGAACATGTAGACTCTACCATCCGCACATCCTGCTATCACTTCTAGCAAGCCATTGTTATCAGTATCAGCAAACTCTACGGAGAGAACATCGTTTGCAATTATCTGATCACCACTATCCCATACATGATAGTAGCTCGTCGTAGCGTTATCCCATCTGTAGATATGCAGAGTATTATCAGACAGGTAACCTCCACCAGCTGCCATCAATGCCTTATCATCTGTGAGAGCTATTGAGTGAGTAGATCCACGAATCTGATTTGCTTCCCAAGTTAATTGGTAATCGTTCGTTAGGCTGAATTCTGGCGGTAGGAGGAAAAGTTCACTATTACTCTTCTCTTGTGAATCATCAATATTGCTTGTGAGATTCCGAATCAGAGGATCATAGAAAATCATCACTGGTACAGAAATCAGTACAAT
>JAEOST010000588.1 GCA_016840245.1 Candidatus Thorarchaeota archaeon | reverse complement strand
TTAGGCCTATCAAGAGAAAATATCTCTGTTTTCGCAATCTTTTCCCTCCAATCAGTTATGACACTGAAATGTTATTTTATGTCAAACGTATGACATTCATAATATGTCCAAGCTAATCAATTGGTTATCGAAACGAAATGGGGAAAAACTATGATATCGTTTTGTAAAGCATTTGGTTATAATAACGAAAAGTGAATGTTAAAGGCAAATATTCATTCAGTACCAATGTGTACCGCTAGGAGGAGGGAAGTATTTCACTTTATGATTGGATGCTTCAACCCCCAATAACTTACATAATCCAACATGTCCTAGTCCAGCAAAGTGATGCTGTGATTGAACCACTATAGTTTCTGCTAATTTAGAAAAGGGCTTTTCTTTTATCATAGTGGTGATTCGCTGGATTCTTTTCATATTTTCAGCAGAAAAGACGTGGAATGTCTTCAACTGATCAACAATCTGAAAGGAGTTCCAATACTCAACAGGAAATTTATCTTGTATCCATGCAACCACTTCATGCGGCATGATCTTCTTTTCATCATAACTTATGTGCACGATAAATGGGATCTGTTCAAGTGCATCAAACCGTGGATGGACTGTGAAATAAAGGCCACCACACTCTTGCAGCTCCTTGATAATTTGTTTGATTCGTCGAGCTGAATAGTTAGTTTTCTTCGCAATTTCCGCGGCAGGAGTGCGTGCATCTTCTAAAAGGTGGTTCAAAACAGTTTTTTGTAAATTTGTGAAGCTGACTTCTTTCCCGCGAAAGACCCATTTCTGATGATCAGGCATAGATGTGGGTGTTATCGGAAAAATCCGCTCCATATTGACTTCTTGAACAAAATCGAATTCTCGGAGGAAACTATTCAGATCTATAATACTTTCTGAATCTGAAACTTGAGTAGTAGCATATAGATTACGAGGTCCATATCGTCCCGATTCATCAATTGCTGGATGTTTTCCAATCTCATTAAATTGATACTCGTCAATCTCAGTAGCATCTGTAGAAATCCAACACATGCAATAGTCTGCATCTAACATAGCCAAGGATAAGAGCACGTAACCCCTACTAATGCCACCTGCTTGCTTTAGCTTTGTAATTCTTTTGTGTACGCTAGTTGGAGATATATTGAGCTTCTTACTTATACTACCCGCAGATATCCTACAGTTAGCCATCAATTCACCTAGTATGAATTTGTCAACTAGATCCATAAGTTCACTCCATCATCTACTATATCTCAATATCGAACGTTCTTTCGACGTATTACAATCCAAAATATAAGGGTGCTCTTAATCAGTGTCCTCACTGAACATCAGAGGTTCTTTAGTTTCCTTATGGCTCCACCCGGAGCCACGCCTTTGGGACATACCTTTACACAGTTCATGATGAGGTCACATAGAGGAGCGCCCTCAGGTTGGGCGGCTGATTTTCCATACCTATCAGGGTCAGAACTTCGTGAATCCTCAAGGAATCGCCAAGCCTTTGCAAGTGCAGCCGGTCCAACATATTCCTCTTTCTCAGCATTCACCGGGCATGACCCATAGCACAAAGCACAGAGAATGCAGTTGACCAACCTCTCAATCTTATTCCTGTCCTTAGGGCTCTGTGAATGAGGAGTGTCGCCTTCCTCAGTATCACCCCAGAGTTTCATTGACTCGAGCACATCAAAGAACTTGGTCATGTCAACGACTAGGTCCTTCAATATTGGCATGTTAGGCAATGGTTCGATCAGTATCTCATCATCAGGATTCCAACCGGTTGGAGTCTCGATCAGAGCTGGAAATGGTTTTAGCTTCATCTCAGCGTCCTTCACATCAGACACCTGAGTCCGACATGCGAGCCGTGGCTCCTTGTTGATGAGCATAGAACAACTCCCACAGACTGCGCCCCTGCACGAGTATCGAAATGAGAGTGATGCATCCATCCTGTCCTGAATCTGGAACAGAGCATCAAGGACAGTCATTCCCCTCTTGACATCCACTTTGTAGAGGTCATAGTGGGTAATCGATCCTCCCTCTCTGCTTCTGGCAATCCTGAACATCATCAGTAGGTCCTCTCCTTCACTTCGAACATTCCCAGGTTCACGTCTATCAGTTCAGTCTTGATGTGGTCGTCAATCTTCGTGAACAAAGAGTGCTTCAGGAAGTTCTCATCGTCTCGTTTGGGAAAGTCCAGTCTCCAATGAGCTCCCCGACTCTCTCTTCTCATGAGTGCACCCATAGTGATTGTTTCAGCCAGCTCTATCATGTTCTCGAGTTCCAAGGTTCGAATGAGTGCAAAGTTGAACTTCTCGTCACTTCGGCCAACACTGACGTTCTTGAAACGTTCTTTCAACTCACGTATCAATTTGAGTGCAGCTTCAAGACCCTCTGAGTTTCGATAGACACCCACGAGGACATCCATGGTTTGGCCCATCGTTTCTCGAATGTCCACAGGAGAATCACCACCTTCGTGTAGTAACAGAGCTTGGAACCTCTCGCGCAAGTTGAACGTTTCATCTTCAACACATGACTTGTCAGGAGCTTTTGCAGTCTTTACGAAATCTCCGACCTTCTCTCCGACAACCTTTCCAAACACAAGTGTTTCAAGGATTGAGTTACCACCCAGTCTGTTCGCTCCATGCACACTCATACAGGCTGCCTCACCAACAGCATACAAACCACTGATTGGTGTCTTGCCATGTTTGTCTGTGTGAATACCTCCCATTGAGTAGTGTTGTGCTGGTTGCACAGGAATCGGTTCATCAATAGGATCAACACCTGCGAAGTGGATAGAGATCTCACGGATTCCAGGGAGGCGTTCCATGATCTTCTCCTTCCCGAGGTGTGTCAGGTCCAAGTGGACATACTCGTCTTCAAATCCCCGACCCTCCAAGACCTCAGTTCGGATAGCACGTGCGACGATGTCTCTCGGGGCCAGCTCCATCTTGTCTGGAGCATACTTGTCCATGAACCGTTTGCCTTCTGAGTTGACGAGGTAGCCACCCTCTCCTCTTGCCCCTTCACTCATCAGAATACTAGAGTCGAAGAGACAGGTTGGATGAAACTGCACAAACTCCATGTCCTTCAAGGGAGCTCCAACCCTGAGTGCAAGGGCACATCCATCTCCGGTGTTGATGAGTGCGTTCGTTGAATGAGCATAGACCCGGCCAAATCCACCGGTGGCAATGACCACAGCCTTTGCAGTGAAACCGTGCACCTCGCCTGTTGCGATTTCCAGTGCTGTCAGTCCACAGATACAATCACCAGACTTGATGAGTGAGG
>JAEOST010000587.1 GCA_016840245.1 Candidatus Thorarchaeota archaeon | reverse complement strand
CGATGAACACTCTCCGGGGAATTCATGGAGAGACTACAATGGTTCAGGACCCTAGGCAGTTGGTGGAGGCATGTCGCAGGATGATTACCCAACAGAATTGGTGGATTCGATTTCACCATTGGTAGACAGTCCAGGCGATGTCATCATGGATGCTGGTGAGGTAAGAGACCCGATAGTTTGGTCAGCCTTTGATACATTTCCATTCAACTATAGCATATTGGATAATTCTAGTGAAATCTCGTCGGGTTTCTGGTTCAACGGTTCGATAGCATTTGATTTAGCATCTTTAATTCCAGGAGTACACAATATCACGCTACAAGTATTCGATGGCGCAGGAAATCAGAATGCAGACACTGTGATAGTTGAAGCGCTAGATGATATTGCACCATTCATCGACTCACCCAATGACATATCATTTGAAGGAGGTTCATTTGGCAACAATGTAACTTGGTCGCCTTCAGACACCTACCCACATTGGTATGTTATCCGGATTGATGGACTAATTAATGATGAAGGATTGTGGAATGGATCTGAAATAACTGTGAACCTGGATGAATTAGAACCAGGTATTTCTAATTTGACTCTTATAGTAAACGATCTAGGCGGCAATTGGGCCGCCGACACAGTAATAGTAACTGTTACCGAAACAACTCCACCCACAATTAATAATCCACCTCCAATAGAGTACGAATGTGGTGATTCTGGATATTGGATTGTATGGACACCAAGCGACCTATTCCCGTCATACTATGAGATTTTGCAGAATAACAGTGGGTATCAATCAGGGACATGGAATGGCTCTCAGATTGTGGCTTCAGTGGACGGGCTCTCACTGGGTATATGGAACTTCACAATTCAGGTATTCGATATCGGAAATAATAGTGTGACAAATACTGTCATGGTCACAGTCACAGATACAACACCTCCAGAAATCAGTGCGCCATCTGATCTAGAGTATGAAGCTGGAACAGAGGGACACTTCACAATATGGAATGTCACAGATCTCAATCCCGAGTCATACATAGTACTTGTTAACTCGTTAGAAGAAGATACAGGTCCATGGGATGGTAGTAATCTGAACATCTCAGTGGACGGCTTTGATGTTGGTTCACACAATGTAACTCTTGTAGTCCTCGACTCAAGTGGCAACTCTGCATCCGGTACTCTATGGGTAACTGTGGTGGACACAACTCCACCTGAAATCAACCATCCAGCTGATATCATCTACCAAGAAGAAATTGGAGGTAACACCATAGTATGGATAGGCTCTGACCTCTATCCACACTGGTATGAGGTGTGGTTTGATGAGAGTCTATACGAAGATGGATTCTGGAACGGAACAATTCTCATCATCGACATTGATGGACTATCTATTGATGAGTACAACTTCACCATCCTTCTCCTAGATGAGAGTTTCAATTACGTCAGTGATTCGGTAATGGTGACAGTAATCTACAACGAACCACCCACTATAGATTCACCTGAGGATCTAACGTATACTGAGGTTCCTGGAACGGGATTCATCTTATGGCATCCAACTGATGAAAATCCCCTCAGTTACACAGTTCTGCAAAATGGCTCTCTGTTTATTGAAGGACCGTGGGATGGTTCAGAAATCTATGTCAACATAAGTGGACTTCCATGGGGCAAGTACAATTTTACAATGATAGTGATGGACATCGCCAGCAGAACAGCAACAGATAGTGTAATGGTCTGGGTAGTACTCGAGCTAGAAATCCCCACAGTCAATTCTCCAGATGACGTATTTCTAGTTCATCGAGATGAGGGGCTTGCGGTCTCGTGGAATACCTATGACGCACATCCAGATTGGTATACGATAGAAGACAATGCTACCGTAATCCAACAGGGCGAATGGAATACTACAACAATCACACTCAGTCTGGATGGATTTGATATTGGCACACACAACATCCGAATCACGCTCTATGACCTTGATGAGAACTCAGCATATGATGATGTTGCTGTCAGAGTGGATCCGATACCAGCTCCCAGTGTTACAACTCCTAGAGACCTCGAGTTCACTGAGGGTGAATCCGGTCAGGTCATCATCTGGAGTCCGAGTTCGGATGCTCCTAGTCGATATGAGATTTATCTGAATGACAGTCTCGTTGAACAGGCTCAATGGAACGGCAGTCAAATCGAATACAATGCGGAGAATCTGGACCCAGGGGTTCATAATGTAACTCTGGTGGTCTACGACGTGGATGAGAGTTCAACCTCAGACTCAGTGTTTGTGAGAGTGTCAGCTCAACCACCACCACCGGCTCTGAATACAGCAATACTCACCGTGATTTCAGCCGCAGGCGTCATGTTTGTGATCTGGGTTGGATATAGGGTTGTCAAGAGTGCCACTGAGGAGAAAAAAGATGAGGACTGGCGAGGTCTCATAGATGACCTTGGTGTATAAGACACACTAATCACTCCAGCACAACAGTTATTGAGACTATTGAGTGGTTGACAAAGAACCGATGTCCCCTGAGAAAATGCATTCAGCCTGTGCGTTGAACTGTCCTGATATCTGTGCATATGTCGTTCACATAGAGGATAACAGGGTTGTACGATTAGAGGGGGATCCCAACCATCCGTACACAATGGGAAGATGTTGTCCCAAGGGCTACGCACACGTGCTAAGGACTTACTCTAATGATCGCCTCACATACCCGTTAAAGAGAACCGAGGATGGTTCATTCAAACGAATCCCATGGGATGACGCATTGGATGAGATAGCAAGTAGGATTGCCGATGCTAGAGATACCTTTGGTGCTCAGTCTGTTGGAATCTACTCAGGTTCAGGAAACGATGGGATGGCTCCTCGATATGCAGCTAGATTCTCCAATGCCTTTGGTTGTAGAATGATACCAGGTATAGTGGAGATCTGCTTTGAAGGTGCATATGAGGGGGCGCGCTTCAATACTGGGCCTTTTCCACCACACGAGCTATCAGATTGGGTCAACTCGAAGTGCATAATGATTTGGGGGACAAACAAGTTCGAGTCAAGTATCAATTCGAAGCGGTTCATACAAGAGGCCATCGATCAAGGAGCAAAGCTCATCGTCATCGATCCACGACGAACACCTCATGCAAAGATGGCAGACATCCATACCACAATCAGACCGGGAACTGATGGAGCCCTTGCACTAGGGATAGCTAATGAGATAATCCAAAGAGACCTCTATGACCACGAGTTTGTGAAGAAATACGTACTCGGATTCGAGGAGTACAGAGAACGAGTCGCGCAGTATGACAAACATAGAGTGAGTGAGATTACATGGGTTGATGTCAATGACATTGAGAGTATTGCACATACTTTCGCAACTCACGGCCCTGCACTCATCACTACAGCCCCTGCAGGAATGAACCACTACACAAATGGCACATGGGCAGCACGAGCAGTACATTCCCTCTTAGCTATATGTGGATACCTCGGGGTCTCAGGAGGGGGCTTTCAATACCTGTCCTCCGACAACAGTCCTTTCAACAGCGCCGCAATCAGACTGGACGACCTTCTTGATGAGTCAGTTCAGCCTGTTGTGCCATCAGGAACCTACATCCCAGAATATGTCCTCAATCAAGATGAGAGTCCACTCAAGGTCCTCGTGATTCAGGCTGCAAGTCCAGTGACTCAATGGCCAAATACAAACAAAACGATGAGAGCCTTGGCAAAGATACCATTCAAGGTATGCATTGACCTCGAACTGACAGATACAGCAAGACTCTGTGATATCGTCCTTCCTGCTACTACTATCTTCGAACATCACAACCTTGTCCACAGCGAGTTGCATCGTATTGTTCAATACGCTCCAAAACTGGTAGAGCCCCGTGATGAAGCACGAGATGAACTGTGGATGTGGACAGAGATTGCGAAGCGGGTTGGCATCGGTAAGTACTTTGAACTGACCGAACTCGATGCAATTAGAATTGCTCTTCAAACGGAGGATTGTGAGGGGATCACCCTAGAGAAACTCATTGAGCACCCCGAAGGAATCAGAACCAAAAGCCCAGGAATCCCATTCGCTAATCGTAAATTCGATACACTCTCAGGCAAGGTAGAACTCAACTCAAAGAAGCTTGAGGAGATGGGACATGACCCGCTACCATTCCACGAGGAACCAGAAGAGAGTCCTCTAGCCACACCAGAGGTCTATGAAGACTACCCATTAATCATGATCTCAGGAAGACTCCGAGAACGACTGCACTCTCAATACACAACAGTAGAAGTCGGTGGAGGAGTTCGGAGCTACGCCCACTGCACAACTTGTCAAGAATGTGTGAAGGAGTGTCCTGATGAGGCAATCACTCTGAGACCACCTAGTCCAGAGGAGATACAACAACGGGATGATGATACTCCTACATCTCACTCCGCCATGCGAGAGACCCTAGGAACGCTTGTAGGAGGTCTCGCTGTGATACTACCTGAAACACCGCTAGAGATTCCAGATGAGATTACTGGATTGCTTGTACCTGAGTGGGACACAAAGAAGTGTATTGGGTGCTGGGAGTGTGCTCTTGATGTATGCCCTTATGATGTTGTTACAGATCCGATTAGACAGATTCCAATGCTAAACACACCAGAGCGACGCGCATATATCCATATGCACCCTGAAACCGCAAAGGTTCTTGAGTTGAGAAATGGAGATCGAGTGGATGTCGAGTCCTCCCGAGGTCATATGGAGGGAATCAAATTGGAACTCACTGAGGATATAGATCCGAGAATCATCTGGTCATCAGATGGATGGTGGTCACGTG
>JAEOST010000586.1 GCA_016840245.1 Candidatus Thorarchaeota archaeon | reverse complement strand
TTCTGGGATTCGGTGAACCTGTTAGCATTAGCAAGTGGGGCACTATTAATCTCTACGGTACAGCAGATGTCACTGAACGAATTGAACGTGAATACGGTTGGTTGAAACCGTGGTTCAATCTTCATACCATCACGGTTGGTGACACGATTCATACAGAGGATGCGTCATGGAAGGTTGTCAAAACGACGCACACTCAACACAGTGTGGGTTACATTGTAGACAGTGGCACAAAATTTGCCTATTTGGTGGACGGCGTTGTACCCCCTCCAGAAACTGTTAGCGAACTCGGAGGGCTTGATTTGTTGATTACAGAGGCGACGATGGATTTTTTGGATGAGGAGTGGCACAACTTCAGACTTGATGATGCTGTAGCATTCTGGAAGCAGACAGGAATTCCCAAGTGTATCTTCACACATGTTAGTTGTCATGGTTGGAAAGATGGAAAGCTTGTAGCAGGTATGACTCAGGATGAACGAATAGAGTATGTGGGTAAACATTCTGGTCTTAGGATTGCATATGATGGATTGCGTATAACCCTTGATAAAAGCTGAAAATAATCGATGCAATCTACTCAGTGATCTTCTCAAGACGAAAGATGACTGGTCGTACTCCATCTCCGCAAGCAACATAGGTCGTGTTCTTCTCTGGCCAGTCCATATCATCAATGAGGTCGAACTTAGTGAGTCTTACAGTAAGGTCTCTCCATGCCCATCCACAGAATCCCTCGGGCCTGGTGAATCCATTCTCAGTGACAAATTCCTGACCCTTCTCAAAGAATGGACAGGGAGGAATAGGCTCTCCATCTGATGCCTGCCGTATCTCATTCCCAAAGACTTCCACTGGAGTGAATACTCGCTCTACAGTGATTTTCAATCGTGATGGTTTCATAGACATCTCCACTTCTGAATTTGTGGGATACTTGATGTGGATTGTCATCCCAGCAATCAATTTCTCATCTCGTTTGTGGCGCTGAACAGTAGTTTAAGATACAAACTGGAGTATCATTGAGTATGTTCCATCCAGGTGTGGGAAAACCCCAGATACAGGAAATAGCTCCAGGAGTATTCGTGTTCACCAAACTAGTCCATTTCTTCCACAAGATTGGAGTGAATGCAGGTATCATCCAGACGTCAGAGTCTATCATCTTCATTGATGCAGGGATGTCAGCTCATTCTGGAGCATTCCTCTATGACTTTGCAAAAGAAAGGATGAAGGGGACAGAAGACCTGTATCTCATTCTCACTCACAAAGATACAGACCATTGCTTTGGAATGAATGAGGTAAAGAAGCATGGAGCAACAGTCATTGCACACGAACATACTGCAGAAATAATAGGTGAAGAAAGCGACCTAAGAAATCATAGAATCGCGAAGATGATTAAAGAGACCTATACGCAGAATGTTCTGGGGGATGCAATATGGAGCAGACCAGATCAAACTATTGTTGGCGACACCATTCTTGACCTTGGAGAAGAGATCCGCCTTCTATCAGTTCCAGGACATACTCCCGGAGATATTGCAGTCTATCATCCGAGGTCCAAGGTTCTCTTTGCTGGAGATGCAGTTCTAGAGGGAATGGACCCCTATATTCGACCAGACTCCATCAGTATCAAGACATGGATAAAGAACTTACAACGTCTTAAAAAACTGGATATCGAGTGGATACTCCCAGGTCACGGAGCTTTGTCTAAACCTGATCTCATTGATTCCAATATTTCGTTCCTGATGAAACAACAACACTAAGCAAGAATCAGGTCACGAGGAGAATATGTTTCATTATCAAGAACATGGTCCCAGTAGATAGAATTGTCACTGTCAAAGTCAGGAAGTCCCTTACTGCGGCCAAGCCAGCGCCAACAGGGCACATTACCGACTAGCTCGAGCTGGTAGAGATTGGCTCTTGTAGCACTAAATTTTACTTCGAGAAGAGTTCCTTCAGGAAGGGTATCAATGTCCATAACATCCAGAATGGACTTACCGTTAGGTTTCTTTTCACCACACTTTGAGAGGTAATATCTAATCTCCTTCCCTGAATGGTTATAGGGCATAATGACAGCCACGTGTGGTCGAGAAACAGGATCCCACCATCTTGGGATGGCTGGTCTTCTGATCACATAGTCAATGACAGCATCAATCCGTGTGGAATAGTCCAGTTGAATCGTTATCCTCTCC
>JAEOST010000004.1 GCA_016840245.1 Candidatus Thorarchaeota archaeon | reverse complement strand
TCAACGTTCCATCTGAGATTCCAGTATCAGTTGCACCTGCAATATCAAGATACCATATGATGAATGTGACAGAGTCTCCATATGGAGTAGGAGCTGGTGCTTGGAAGTCCACCTGGGTCTGTCGTAGTACGACAGTTATGAGGACACTCTGTAGTGTCTGGTTTGTATAGAATGGTGATCCATCCCATGTTGCATTGATGTGGAATCCGAATTGTCCATTCGAACCAAATTGAGATGTGTTGAATGAGATGGTAAAGACACGAGAACCAGAATCATAGCTAATTGATGGATTCTCAGTCAGGTTGGTCAGTAGAACAAGGTTCACAGCATCTGCAATTTCCTGTTCGGGGACATTAGTAGTATCAAGGAATGTGAGTGTGAATGTAGCATTCTCTCCATATGCAGTATTCGCTGGGCGTTCAACTGAAAGGAATGTATCTCGAGCCCTTATTGTTGCCCGAGTTGATGATACATCATCCTGGTAGTAATTGGCTGAGTTACCCCAGACAAATTCGATTGTGATGTTGAGGTCTGTGGCTAGAATTGCGGTTAGTATAGTTGAATTGATTGAGATCTCATAGGTCTGAGTAGCACCAATCTCAGTGAACATGAACTCGCTGATCAGAAGCTGTGTTCCTTCGTTGAAGATATTGATTTTGTCTTTAGTAACAGACACAAGAGAACCAAGACCAAGATCTCGGAATGATATCACAAATGTAACGTTCTCAAGATATCTTGTCTGTGTTGGCGAAACTACAAACACTACATCAGTTGGTCTCTCAATTACAACAAGATCTAAGGTAAGGGTAGCGTTATCATGGTATGGAGAACCCGCTGTCCAGTTAGCCCAGACTGTAATTGGAGTTGTACCGGGAGCACCCAAGTAAGTGGAATCCACTGATATTGCATATTGACCACTTCCAAGAGAAGTGTATAGATAGTCTGTTCCCAAGGATAATGGAGTTCCTCCATCAAGTAGATGGATATCAGCACCATCGATTGCAGCAGATGCGTCTGCGTCGCTGAAGTACACCGTGAAGTTCACATAATCTAGGTACGGTGTCTGAACAGGTGTTGTACTCTTTTCAAGCGAAGACGCCCTGTTTCGTATCTCGAAATAAACAACCAAATCATCATATCTATAGAATGGACTCTGGTCTGTGTAATTGAATATAAATTCTAATGCGTAAGTTTGGCCAACAACCAATCCAGCTTGATTGTCGGTATCAACACTAACAGAGTAGTATCCACTTGCACCAACCCATATTGATGTGAAGGTCCAACTGCTTCCATTCAATATCTCGATTGATACATCACCAGAAACATTTCCGATGTTTGCAAGAGTCAGGATATCCTGATAGTAGAGTTGAATATCAATTTGAGAGTTGAATGGTACAGAATCCAGAGGTTCAGCTGAGAGTAGTGTTGTTCTTAGTCGGACATTGAATGACCTATCATCTGAAGCAGTCTCGTAATAGAATTGACCAATAGTGAGAGTTGCATTGATAGGATAGATTCCTGGGTCGGTGAAGTATGTGGAGTTTAGTGTTACTTCATATTCTCCGGAGCCCAAAGCGGTTACTGAATAATGACTAATTGTAATCGGAGTGACACCATAATACAGGGTCACTGTGGCACCATCGATGCCCATTGAAGTTCCAGCAATATCCGTCCAAGTGATAGTGAACGTAGCATTGTCCATATATGGTGTTGGAGGTGGAGATTGGAAATCCAGAAGCGTCTGCCGAGCTGTCACAGTCATTTGGACGATCCGCAAAGATTGATTCGCATAGAATGGTGCACCAGCCCACGTAATATTTAGAGCAACTGCTTTTTGTCCAAGTGATGCAAATTCGCTTGAATTGAATGAGATAGTAAACAGTCTTTGTGGACTATCGTATGATAGCGAATATGAGGATACATTTAGAGCAATTGACAGAGCGGCATCATTAGCAATAGGATCTGACGACGCTCCTGTTACATCCTCATAGGTGAAGTAGAAAGTGACATTTTCACCCCATGCAGTTGGTGTTGCAGGTACAACTGCTACAGATGTATCTCGTGGAAGAATCCTAACGGAGATTGTGTCCAATCTGTTTGTGTAGTATGGTTGAACTCCATCGGTCCAGTTGATG
>JAEOST010000585.1 GCA_016840245.1 Candidatus Thorarchaeota archaeon | reverse complement strand
GAAAAGAGTACGAGGAATAGTAGATAGGTCCGAAACTGAGAACTAGGAGAGAGTATAATGTACAATACTACTGTTCTCAATGTGCTAACACCAAAGGACATCCTGTTTCCAGGTGTTCACTGGATAGTAGAGATAGTACTCTTAATCTTCATTTTCCTGTTTCTCTGGATCTGTTGTTGTGTTAGATCCATCCGGTATTTCTGGAAATTCCCAATGCCTGCAAGGATGGGCAATGCAATAGCTGCAGGGTCTTACAGAAATCGAGTGCAACCACCCTCGATGATTATTGAAGCAATTGGATGCAAACCAGGAATGACCATAATCGAGGTCGGATGTGGTTCAGGGTTCTATACTGTGGACGTAGCAAGAGCAATTCAACCATATGGTATGGTCTACGCCGTGGACATTCAGGAGGGGATGTTAGACAGACTGAGAAGCAGAATGGAACAAGAGGGTGTTGAGAACATCACTCCAATTCTTGCTGATGCTGAAGGACATATACCACTTGATGATGGAATCGCCGATGCTGTATTCTCAATTGCGGTCATACCAGAGATTCCGGACCCTGTCAAGACAATTGCTCAAATCAAACGTCTGATGAAAGAGAACGGTGTGTTTGCAGATTCCGAGTTGCTTATGGATCCTGACTACCCATTGAAACGGACAGTTGTAAAATGGGCACAGAAAGCAGGTCTTGAATTAGATAGGACTGTCAGCAGAAGACTGAGCTATGTACTTGTGTTCAAGAAAGGCTAGATTGCAAGAAAGGGGAAGTGGAGGTTTATCGACCTCCAATTCTTTGAACCAAGCAGCTTGCATGGATGATTTAGGCATCATTCCAAAGAACCAGATTTAGTTCCTGGGGGGAGTAGTAATTTGAATACGTAATCCTCTGGAATGTCAGAGAAACTCCTGCTTGCAATCCATAGGCAGTCCTCTCTGATTATACTAAGCTCAAAGCTAACCTCAAGAAGATTACGTATGTAGATGAGGTGAGTCATCATATCCATCAACACATCCATTTGAATCTGGAGAGTTTCATGCTCCAGATTGTCTGAACAGGATGGAACTGATACTTCAGCCTCTATTTGATAATATGTTTCGTTGCCAAAACTGCGAATGAGAATGACCTTGACCCAGTCAGTGCTACATAGGACAATCACTGATTCACCTGCAACGTTAAGCTCTGTCGTATCTAGAGGTGAAGCAGCAAGGGATACTAATAGTGTTCTTAGTTTCTCAACTGAATCTGTTGTTGAATAGAGATTCACTCAGAAACGGCCCCCATCTTCTTTTTCAATAACAAGAGTACTATGATGACTGAAAAGACAACAGAAAGACCAAGAATCAGAAAAGTAGTGTTTTGAGAACCAGAGACGCTAGATGGTGTAGTTGTTGGTGTAGGCTGGCTTGTTGTCAAGGGATTATCATAGAGAGAGGATATTCGTACTTCTTTGTAGTAAATTCCAGCTTCCTCTAGTACACCTTCGCCACCAGGACTAACTTGAACGAGCTCTTCATCAAGGTTTAGAGTCACCATATTCTGAAAATCACAGTTTTGAAAGAGATAGATATCCAGATTCACAGAATCAAAGATGTTACTGTATTTAGTTGAGTATTCACCACTTGCTTTCACTGCATCCAGAATATCGCGGCATGCACCGACAGTAAGGTCGTCCTCAGCTGTGATGTCCTCGAGCATTTCTGTTGCTGTGTCGAACCTATCGCAGGGATATGATCCACTCTCGTTGTTTGCTAGATTGAAATTTGTAGAAACCAGGTAGTGAGAGGAATCTCTACGAGTGAATGCAAATTCACCATCTGTACCAACACTCACCACAACAGTATCACCAGTTGCATCTGTAATGTGGAGTTGACAGCCCCACACAGTCCCGCAATAATGAGTCTGGAACCACTCAACAGACTCATTGACGGTACTGCACTCAAAGAGTACTTCTCTCAGTGGGTCGAGATACAGAGATTCACGTTCAGTATGGGGATTCAATGATACTGTGGGTAGACCATTTCCATCAATACAAAGGCCTTGATCATTCATACCACCCTGAAGCCAACCATCAGCAGAATCATCGTTGTACTTGAATCCAAAACCTATAGCTCCAAAAGTGGACACATTACCAGCAGGAGTGGTAATATTCTGGACTGGTTTCAGCCACAAATAAGTGCCTTCTAAGCGAAAGTCTTCATTATTACAAAATAGAACAGTATCACCAATTGCCGCAGTGAAGATTGTACAGGACTTTCCAACAAAAGCACTATAGTCTTGAGTTGCTGACTGATTAGACGCATCGACCTGAATCGGTACTACGGCTGTTATCAGGAGTGCAACTGAAAATAAAATAGAGAATAGTGCTCTTGAATTTCCAAAGTTAGACAAGATTCGATTCATTTTTACTCAGGAATAATAGAGTTCAGAATGCATATTATTCCGCGTTAGGTTTCAGGTGACACATTAAGCTGAAATCAATGTTGGGAAGCTGAATTTGACACTAATTGGTTTACAGTTTGGAATATGGAGTTTATTAGAGGTGCCAAATACTGCTGAAAATTATTTAGAAACCAGATTCCTCTAAGAAACGTTCGAGAAGCATGGTACGAAACTGGGGGAACTTCCGACCAGGATAGATTAACATCGAATCAATGGCCTGCACAAAATTGGCCTCAACTATCAGTTTCTTAATAGAATCCATCTCAGTGAAGTGAGAAACATTGAGTGAGAGGAAAATTATGGGTTCGGTCGCGGGAATATAGGCGAATTGAAACTTGTCTGAGAATTCCTCATATAACCACTTCAATGCCTCTCTATGGTCAGTCTTAGACGCATCATATCGGATATTCGAGAAGACAGTGGTTTCTCCTGCAACGTTAGCTTTCCAGCGTATTGTGAACAGAATCGCTCTGCTTTCGAGAAGTTCATCGATGGTCTTACTGATTCTTCGCGGCGTTAGTCCTGATTCCGTGGCGATATCGGAGATACTCATTCTCGCGTCTTTCAGCAGACATCTTAGTACTCGTTTGTGAACAGATGTGAATTCAAGTGTTCCACCACGATCCATTATGAACTTTGTATAGAGATCAACATTGCTAATATTGTCCAATGCCCAGAATGAGTTGGTGAGTTTTGAGAGTTCTTCGGGAGTCGTGTATTCGGCAAAGATGATGAACCTATTGTCAAAGGTCTTGTTCAGTTGCACAATAAATTCTGAATCCTTGTAGATTTCCATTAGCTCATCATCTGTAGGACTATCAGTAAAAGAGAGAAGTGCAATTAACATCTCGGAGCCAGCCTGAGCCTGGCTGAGTCGAATATTGAACGATGATATTGCACCACAGTCAATTAGCTTGTCCAATCGTTTCTTCACTGCAGTTCTGGTAATACCTGTCTTTTCTGAGAGGTCCTGAAGACTCATACGGCAATTTTGGGCCAAGAACCATGCTATCTTACTATCAATAGCATCTATCAATGATATCACCTAGGTAGTGAGATGAAGACGAACTGGTTTGAAAGCGACTTCATAGATATATGAGTTCCTGATTTTTGAATCGCACTCTTTGAAACATAAATCGTGTAGGTTTCGTATTTCATCCAATGCCATTCAAACAGTAGAGTGCCTGTAGAGCATAGTAAGTATATCCAAGACTCATCTCATCATCCAGACCAAAAGCCCCTTCGTCTCTCTGCATCTGTTGAAGCTGCTCAGCTATAGGCTGACTGTTGAATTCTCGATTCAATATGTCAAGTGCCATGACACTCCAGGCTATATCAGTCAGTAATAACTTCTCAGAGAAACGCGAGGTCAAATACTGATAGCTCATCTCAAGATTGACTGAATCAAGAGAACCACTCAAATCAAGAGATGCCAGAGCAAAGAAGGTGTCTTCGATATCGGGTGACCCGAACATCTTACCAGAGAAAGACCCATCTTCCTGCTGTAGTGAAATTAGGAACTGTTTGGTATCAAAGTCCTCTTTTGTTGTAACTCCTAGATTGTCTAGACTTGACAGTGTATAGAAGGTACTGAGAAGGTCTGGTTTTGGTATAATGACACTAGAGAAACAATAACCACCATCATCTAATCGGAGTGATTCAAGATAACCAATCACCCGATCTGTATCCATTGTTGATGGGCGCTCCAATAATGAGAGAACTGCAACTGCACAAAACGTATTTCGTGATGATGACTGACCGCCGGGACTCACCATGGAGAAACCCCCATCCCTATTGTGTAGACCGAGAACGTATTCGGTTATTGATTCCGTTTCTATCTCTTCTAACCGACCTGCAAGATATGCAATGGTGACTGCCCACTGAGTTGCCCAGATGTCAGGCGTAGCAGTCCGGTTCTGGCGATATGCTCCGCTCTCAGAATCATATAATGAGGATGCAAAGTTCATGCCTCTAAGAGCTATACTGAGAAGATGTGCATTGACAAATCTTGGCTCGCGATTACCCTTCCATAGTGGCCACTGTATCTCTAAAGTCATCTATACCAACAGAATGACACTATGAATAGCAGGTTATCTAGATTTCTAGACTAAGCAATACCATAACCGAGCTTTCGCCTCAGGTCAGGATCAATCTCATCAAAGCGAACCTTGCATGGTGTGGGTATCTTTGGTGCGGCTTTCTTTAGCGCTACCATTGCCTCTGCGATGTCACCACGATTGCATCGGATTGTGATGAGTGCCTGATTAGGCTTGACTCTGGCTGCTATACCAATTACCTTGCCCCAGGCCTTACGCATTCCATCTTGGACTCTATCGGCCCCGGCCCCCGAAATCATCTTGTTCTCACGCAGGTAGTGGTATGGTTTAACTCGAATCCTCAGATGATACTTTGTTCGTCCCACTTTCTTGGTCATGTGTCGATTGGATGCGATTCGTGCAGCCTCAAGAGCCTGATGTCGAATCTGACACCTCTCAAGACCATACAGTGAGAGTTTGACCTCGAATTCCCCGCCTGGATTACCCATGTCAAAACTGACTATACGGCTGGCTGGCTGCCTGTGTATGTACTTCTTCCTCACGAATGCGGGCCGATCTGCGGGTCTATAACAGTGTCCGGGTCTCTTTCCCATGGGAATCACCTGAGTGGTATTTATGGCTAAGTATAGCCAGATTCAGGGTGACCGCTTGGAGATTCAATAAAAGGATTGCGGAGTGGGTGCAGTGAATTGTACGAGAATAAAACTCGTGGTTCAACTACATTTTGAGAGTGAACTACTCATGTGGAACTAGTAGCCTGACTGAGGTTCCACGCCGAGTAATCTATTCATCATGTGATGCGATTTTCAACAAAATCTTGAGTGTTTCGAAGAGCCTGTGTAAAATATCTGTAGCTGTAGTTCTTCGTCTACTCTTCCGAGGAAATTAAATTATTTATAGAACATATTGAATAGTTTACGATGACAATAATCCTTCATGTATTTCAATACACAAATAATTATTTCATAAACCTGTTAGTAGAATAATTTGGGTCAATTTGTTGATGGAGTGTGGGATGAAGACATCCGTATCGTTGATTTTTGTGGTCTTAGTTAGTATGTGTTGTATCACTACAATTCCAGCAGAATTAGGGGAGAATACCACAGGAACAGAAACTAGTTTCACAACCTCCGATAATCTGGAGTACATTGAGCATGACCCTATTCGTATCAATTCGAATAATGACTTTGAAGCACAGGGATGGCCGGGAAATGGAACG
>JAEOST010000584.1 GCA_016840245.1 Candidatus Thorarchaeota archaeon | reverse complement strand
TCGTAACTGCATCTCTGTATTTCTTTGTGAGCTCGAAACAAATCTCTTCAAAATAGTTCTTAAATAGATTATTCACTTGTTCCGAAATCTGTTCTAACTGCAGAATATTTGTTCCTTCACTATGTTCGATATCAACGCGGACACTGCATGTTCCAACACCACAGTCTTGAAAATAGAACCGGATTTGGTTGTATCTCATTGATTGAGCTGGAAACTTGTCTGATATTTCTTCAGCAATAGTAAGAGGGGCGTCTACTGACTCCGTATTCACAATCTTTGCCATCACAAAAGAGTTCTCGGTACCTGGGGGACTGAAGACTCCCTTTGAGAGCTTGAAATCCTCCGAGTCTTCAAGACACCACTCCACTGAGAGACCTCTGTACTCAAGGGATGCGGTCTCACGATTTAGCTCTTCCACCAGTTTTTGTCGGATATCTGCAGCTTCCCCGAAGATCAGCTTGTCCTCGTCAATATAGACGAAAGTGTTGAACGGGGCAAATATGTACTCTTCAATTCGAACGAAACTAAACTCAGACAAGACATTCATCCACCAATGGCTATGTTGCATAGAGAGGTTTGCCTGAAAACTCTTCGGGAGTAAATACGATACCAACAGCAATGTTAATATTCGAATCCTCAGCGACTCACCAAGAACATGCCGCCGTGGCTCAGTTGGTAGAGCGACAGCCTGTTATCTTTCGTTCATCTGAACGAGAGCCAGACAGTTGTAGCACATCACATTTCGTGGTGTGCGGCGAATGGTCGTAGGTTCGAGATCCGCTATGATTCTCATGGCGGACGTGATCCCTACCGGCGGCGCCACTCTTTCTTCTCTTTGTGAACAGATTTCAAAGAGATGATCTCATCACCATTACTTACGTCGGTCTTGGTTTTTTTATAGGAGCCTTACAAATACCGAAAGTGATGTGATTCAAGTGAGAGTCTTGATTTGGGATGATATTGAAGGTATTTCTGGCATTCATGATCCAGAACATGGTTTCGCTGATGACTCATACAAGAAATTGGCTACAAGAGAGATTAACGCGGTAATCAGTGGACTAGAAAAAGCTGGAACAACTGAGATAGACATCTTTGATGGGCATGGAATGGGGGGCAATCTGATCCTGGATGAGTTGAATCCTGTGGCTAGTTATCTGGGCGGTGGGTGGATGGTCACACTAGCTGAGATGATTAAGACAGAGAAATTGCGTCACTATGATGCTCTTCTTCTAGTGGGATTACATGCACAAGGAGGGACTGTAGACGGATTCATTGCTCACACTAACTCTGGTTTTACAGCTCTAAGAATGAATGGACACCCCGTGGGTGAGATTGAACAAGCAGGCTGGTTAGCTGGTTATTTTGGAGTGCCATTGGTTTTTGTGAGTGGGGATGAAGCAGCTGTAAGAGAGGCGACACACTTCTTTCCAGAGATAGAGTCCGTCTCGGTGAAACGTAAGAAGGGTAAGAAATTTGAGTGTAGACCAGTAGAAGAGGTGTACAAGGAGATTACTGAGAAATCTAACAAAGCGGTTAGTAGGTTAGAAGAATTTGAGCCTCATACTTGTGGAGAACCTGTAACTGTGGAGATTCTATTTAGTTTGCAAGATTTAGCGCAAAAATTGTCATTTATTCCGGGTTATGAACAAAAGGATGAGAGAACAGTAGTCTATCAAGCCGAAGACTATTTGGAGGCATTCTGGGCGTATCATGCATTCAGACCTATTATATCATCAATAACTGGTGATTTCTATCAAAGGGTTCTACAGGAAATTAGAGAGAAATTCAGTCTGGATGAAAAGGAACTGCGATTACTCTTCGATGATATCAAAGAAGACATATTTAGCGAGAGCATTGCATTCCCAGAAGTAAAATTCTGATTGACAGTGGACAATCAAACAAGAGAGATTAGTAGTGATAACCTAATCAGACAATGTTGAGATAGCCTGTAAATGAACTACTTCATACTCCCGGTGGCGCCACTCTTTCTCTTACACAACGTCACCTAAAATCCCTAATACTGCATACTATTGACTGCATATCAAACTCATCAACAATAGCGTTCATCTCTGTATCAGATGGGAGTTTCTCAAAACGACTAGCAGCATCCAACATCTTGGGCAGAACCTGCATATCACCCGCTGTAATAACAAAACTATCCCGAAGACTCAATGCCCAGTGTACTGACCTGTCGATTGCAATCTGATTCTCTAATGGTTGATAGAAATACGTGTTGTGAGTCTTGGGACGAGTTCCCCAAGGACGCCGAACAATAGACTTGATGGTCTGTAGTGCAACGTTACGTTCACGGCACAATCCAACTAGCTCATTGAAATCAGCAGCATAACGAGTATTCTGCATCTGTACATAGTTGTACGGCAAGAGGACAGAATCGAAGTCAAAACGCTCTAGGCTACGTCTGTGTACTGCTGGAACCTTATTGCCATGACCTGTTATACCGAGAAATCGTACCAGACCCTTGTCACGGGCCTCAATGAAGGCATCCAGTGCACCTCCAGGTGCCATCACCTTCTCCCAACTCACTGGATTGGTCAGACCATGCATCTGCCAGAGGTCTACATGGTCGACTCTCAATAGATTCAACGACTTTTGTAGATCATTCCAAGCTCTATCATATGACCGACTCCGCGACTTGGTTGCCAGAAAGAAGTCATCGCGATGTTGCTCCATCCATGGCCCGATACGCTTCTCTGCATCACCATACACACGTGCCGTGTCAATGTGATTCACACCATATTTCAACAACGTTTCAAGAACACTGTCGGCCTCAGCTTGCGTTGCCTTGCTCAATGCATAACTGCCAAAGATTATCCGTGTGCTTTGGTGTCCAGTGCGGCCAAAGGGTTGTTTGGAAATCATCTATCAATACCTCTACGCACAGTGTTCATCGTAGACTTTCAACAATCTTTCCAACTATGTTGTACACTAATTCAGGATGCTTCTCACAGAATGCAACGGTGAAGGCAGTATTCGATGTGACTACCTTACCCTTGCTCTTGGCTATCAATTCGTCAAATATCCGTTCACCACCATCCTTGATGGGCATGACATGTAGAACAGCTAAACCAACATCAGTTGCACCCTGATCTCTAAGAAGCTTCGCAGCCTTAAGCAGAGTTGTCCCGCTCTTTGTGAGATCATCAAGAATGATGACATTCTTTCCTGTCACATCCAGTTCTCCCTGCATATCTATGGTGAATGAGTCAGAACGTCGTTTACTGAACCCTGGAACGCCAAATCG
>JAEOST010000583.1 GCA_016840245.1 Candidatus Thorarchaeota archaeon | reverse complement strand
CCACCAACACCTAAAGCGACTATTGGTGCAAATGCGCCAACAGTCATCACTGCTGTGTATGGGCGAACTAGTGTTAGGAATAACGCTTGTCCCCATAGTGACAGCTGCGCAATGATATCTCCTTCTGGAAGTGCCAGGATCATATCCGTGGTCACCCCAACAATTTGAAAAGCACCAATTAGGACTGCTGCAAGTAATGCAACAAGTAAAGCCATGATCGTTCTGAACATTTGTGATTACACATCCTTAAGAGAAGTGTGAATATCTCAATTATTCTATGAACGACCAGACCTTATTTATCTCTTGGGTTCTTTATTTTGAGTGCTTTTTCTGAATCGCTGTTATTTCACTTTTGAATCGATGAAGAAGTTCTATAATTCCCTCTGGCATCTCTTCCACAGGTAACGAGTCTAGATGAAACCACCCGACTTCGGCTTCTAGGAATTCAGCCTTTGTTTCATCTGTCAAAGCCCTCGCCAGGTAATGAATTAGGATGAAATGATACTCTACTTTACCATCATCGTCTTCCCTGATGTAATCAAATGCTCCGAGAAACTGAACTGGCTCCGCATAAACCCCTGTTTCTTCTAGAATCTCTCTCTTAAGGGCATCCTCTAGAGTTTCACCGATTTCTACTCCTCCCCCTGGTATACTCCACATACCCTTGCTAGGATCTTTGTCTCTTCTGACAAGTAGAACTCCCAGCTCCCCCACAACAACAGCACCAACACCTGTAATCGGATAGGATGGATATCTCCTCTGCGGCAAATTCTACACCTTCTGCTTTACATGAAGGAAAGACTCGAAAGTAACTGTAGATGAGCTGTACAAGACTCACACGTTGTCGTCAAATCAAAATCAACCCTCATTCCGTTGTCAAATGGAATCCGGATATCTTTTTCACAGCTCTGACATTTGAGTTTGATGTAGCCTCGCAACCTAAATGACATAGTCCAAGCATGAATTTCTTCATCTCTTTGACCAAGCTTTCTGTACTCCTTCGCTAACGCTACCCATGGAGCTGCAGAGCCTTTATCCGCTTTAGTACCATGAAGCAGAGCGTCAATAACTTTATCTTCCATCCCAATCTCTTGATATGTGAAATTCAGCCCTCTCCAGCATTGAGGGTGTTCATCGATTCCGTCTTCAGCTAATTTTAGATAATGGTCTGACATCTCTTTGTTACCAAGTGAATGTTCAATCACAGCTAGTCGAGTTACTACTTGAATTCTGGAAAAGCCATTATCAAGAACTTTCTCTAATTCATGTTTAGCGTCTTCTAACCTCTCAGACTGGAATAGGAGCTCTCCTTTGAGCATAAAATACCTGTAGTCAGTTGCATCAAGCTTACCAAGTTGCTCAATGACAGGTGTTGCCTCATCGAGACGACCTAATATTGTCAGTATATATGCGTAGTTTGCTGCCGCCATTACTGAATCAGGACGCATCTCCATCACAGCAGCCCACTCTTTTTCGGCACCTGTGTAATCTCCTAGTCTATGAAGGCATATGGCGTACAAACCCCTCATCGATGCACTTTCAGGATATCTATTTGTTGCTTCTTTCAAAACTTCAATCGCAGGTCCGTATTCCTTCTGAGAAAAGAGGATGTTACCTAAGTCTTCCCATGGTTCAAGTGTACCGGGATCAAGACTAACTGCACGACGAAGACAACTCTCTGCCTCACTCAGTCTGCCAAGTGCCTTCAATGCACGGCCTAAGAATAGACATGGTATGCAGTGGTCTTCTACCTGTTCATCAGCCTTTTTGAGCACTTCTATGGCCTTTGCAGGTTGTTCAGTCTGTACATATGCTATACCTAAGTAGATGAGAACCTCTGGATCCGTGTCACCACTATTAACGAGGTCCTCAAGGGTGTCTAACGCTTCTTGAAACCGCTCTTCATCAAGCGCATCCCTTGCTGATTCGAGCGTTCCTTTCATCGTGGACCTAGCCTCTAGTCACTGAGACATATTCAAAATGTCTCATGTTACTTGCGGCCGTGGAGTTCGGTCTGATTATAAGCAGTTGAGGTTATGGCAAAAATGATGAAAGAACGCAAGTATGCTACTCCCTTCTCGTTATTACATGCAGCAAGCCTGCTAAACCACAGGTCAAGAATCGAGAAATTTGCTAAAGCTATTGCAAAGATTGTGAACCCAAAATCGTATGTAATTGATATTGGGACTGGTTCTGGTGTTCTAGCAATGCTTGCAGCTCAGGCTGGAGCGCAAAGGGTAACAGCAATCGATGTCAATCCGGAATCCATTCGTTATGCTCGTAGCATGGCTGAGCTAAATGGGTTCTCGGATCGAATTACTTTCATTGAAGGGCATTACTCAGAATTCGTCACTGAAGAACGGGCCGATCTTGTAATTTGTGAAATGCTCTCCTCAATGATGCTTATTGAACAACAGGTCCCAGCATGTAGGTATGCACTGACAAATTTACTGCAAGAGCATGGTAAAATCCTTCCAATGAATGCCCGTGTCTTTGTAGTTCCTGTTGAGGCTGCAGATGTCTGGAATCGTTTTGAGCTCCACGATTTGAGATTTGCTAGAATGCCACAGACTGTCAATGACAATCAAACACGTGACCTGTCAGATGCAACACTACTAACCCAATTTGATTTCATGGATTCAGATACGTTAACAGAGGTTGATCAAACGATATCCTTTGAGATAGCTGATGCGGGTGTTGTACATGGAATATCAGGCATGTTTGAATCAAATATAGATGATGATGTTTCACTTACAATGGACGATGGATGGAGAGACCTCTTTATTCCGCTAAGTGAACCTTTGAAAGTCAACGCGAGTCAAAACTTAACGCTTCACCTAAAATTCACACCAGGTGAGTTTGATTCTATTAACCTTGAAGTGGAGTGACTGAGGAATCTAAGGAGGATTCATTAACCAATTAGCTAGACCATCAGGGAACAAGAATCCATCCTCTTCAATCTCCTCCAACGTTTTCCAGAATGCCTTGATATCTGAGCCTGGGCTAACGCCTTCAATGACATCCTTGTGAACTATTGTATGATCATCGAAGATTCCAAAGTAGATTGAAACTACCTCGCTACCTGAATCACCAAAGAATGTAATGCCAGAACGGTTCTCAATCTGTCCTCCGTAATCCAGCATCTCAACCTCTGTCCCGTAAGTATCTCTTACATATCGCAGAAGTGTTGTAGAATGAATCTCTTCTTGGTTGACTTCAACACCAGGGGGTCTATAGAAATACTTGCCACTCACTTGATTCACCCGTTCAACAAGGAATCTACCATCATGCTCGAAGATGCATATTGCAATGAAGTACATATTCTATCAACGAAAAATAGCCAGTAGCTACAAATAAATCCGATTAGGGATTCCAACAACAGAGGAAACAACCTTTTAATGCCGGTTAGCTCGGCGGGTTGGTGTGTGACTGTTATGGATCTAAAGGGACCTCTCTGCTATATTCTGGATTTTGATGATATTTCAAATTATGCCTTTCAGGCTGCTACGAAGATAAAGAAGTCAGGTTTCCGACCTGAAGCCATTGTTGGAATCGCACGGGGTGGTTGGGTTCATGCGAGAATCCAATGCGACCTACTAGGCATTAAGGAACTCTATAGTGTGAAAGTAGATCACTGGGGAGTAACAGCAACAAAAGATGGAAAGGCCAAACTGACCTGCCCATTAACTGCTGATGTTACAGGAAAGAAGGTCCTAGTTGTCGATGATATCACTGATACTGGTCAGAGTCTGACTCTCGCTGAAGAGCATATCACGTCCTGTGGGCCTTCTGAAGTCAAGTCTGCTACATTGATGCATATAGTTGGATCTGATTTCGTACCAGACTACTATGGTGTTGAAGTCACTTGGGCATGGGAGATATGGCCATGGAATTTCTATGAGGACCTCACATCACTCATCATGAAGATTTTCGAGGGTGAGAAGATTTCGGAATTTAGTACACCGGAGTTGAAGAAGCATCTCCGGGAGTACAACAATCTGGTCCTTTCAGATGAACGATTATCGAAAATCAAGGCGCACATAGGCTATCTTGATAAGATTGAGTACCCATTAGACAAACTCTGGCGACTCAAAGAGTAGCCATTCACAGAATGGATTAATCTTACAATGCTCTGGTTTTTGCCAGAGCTAAACCTTCTTTACACCTGAAATGAAACGTAAACAGTCCTAAATCAGGTGAACTGCTGATGACTAGAATACGTACTGTAAAGAGTGTCTGGAGGAGCACACCAACCTCTGAAGGCGCAGGTGTGAAACTAAAGAGAGTCTTTGGCAATCGGACTGTCTCTGAGCTAGATCCATTTCTCCTTCTGGATGATTTTCATTCAGACAATCCCAATGACTACATCGCTGGTTTTCCTTGGCATCCACATCGAGGAATCGAAACCATCACCTACCTCCTAGAAGGCGATGTAAAACATGGTGATAGTCTTGGAAATGGTGGGGTCATTGGCAAAGGTGATGTTCAATGGATGACAGCTGGAAGTGGTATTGTACACGAAGAGATGCCACATCAGAAAGATGGCCTACTCTGGGGTTTTCAATTGTGGGCAAATCTCCCTGCATCACACAAAATGATGCATCCGAGATATAGAGACATCAAGGCTCAAGATATACCTACAATTGTTACAGACAATGGAATCAAGGTGAAGATAATTAGTGGTCAGGTTGGTGAAACAAAGGGTCCTGTTGAGGATGTCATTACCGAACCAGAATATCTGGATGTGACTATCCCTGCTAATACTGAATTCAGTCATGAAGTGAAGGCAGGTCATACTGTGTTTGCTTACATTATAGAGGGAAGGGGAACCTTCGATGGCTCAGATCGAGAATCAGTAGCAGTTGACCATCTAGTCTTGTTTGATGATGGCACAGAGGTTGTCATTGAATCTAGTAGTGAGGGTGTCAGGTTTTTACTAATATCTGGAAAGCCTATTGGTGAACCTGTTGCTTGGTATGGACCTATTGTGATGAATACACAAGAGGAACTTAGGATTGCCTTTGAAGAGTACAGGAATGGGACATTCCTTAAGCACGACTAGACTTTCGACTTTCCCGGCATCAAATGGATGTGATCTATGTTCGAGGTTTCACTCTGATCAATAATCAACCGAGCTGCCTTTGCAACATCTTCTGCAGTCAGCATCATCTCTCTGTCAACAGACTTGCCATCAAACCAAGGTGTTGAGACTGAACCTGGGTTGATTGTAGCTGCCTTCACTTCAGTTCCTCTGAGTTCTTCACGCAATGAACCCGTCATGGCCTGGACTGCATGTTTGGTGGCTGCGTAGATGGTCGCTCTAGCAGCGGTTTTGAGCCCAAGATTGGATGACATTACTATTATCTGACCTGAGTTACGTTGTTTCATTTCAGGTAGTACCTTTCGAAGCCACATGAAGACGCCTCTGACATTAGTATTGAACTGCTCATCATACTGTGCTACAGTAAGGTCTTCCAGAGGTCCAAAATGACCCACACCTGCATTTGCGATGAGAACATCAACGCCCCCCATTGAATCCACAGCCTCGTCATACAGTCGGTCTACATCTTGTTCCTGTCCCACATCACCAATTCCAGTAAACGCGGTGGAACCAAGATCTTTCACTTTCTGCAATGTTTCACTAAGACGATCTTCATTTCGACCAATGAGAAAGAGCTGGCACTCATCCTTGGCCATCTCTATTGCTATTACTCGACCTATACCACTCGAAGCGCCAGTGATGACTATTCTCTTCATG
>JAEOST010000582.1 GCA_016840245.1 Candidatus Thorarchaeota archaeon | reverse complement strand
CAATTTGTTGTGCATGAGGCATTTGAGATAACGTGATGTTTGTCTGGCTCATACTCATTTTCGTTCACTCCTAGAACAGTGGTAAACATCTCACTCTTTCCTGGAGCGCTTATGATAACTTTCTTTGCACCAGCTTGGATATGCTTCTCTCCGTCCTCTCGCTTCCTGAAGAAACCTGTGCACTCGATAACAATATCGACACCTAGGTCCTTCCAAGGTAGTTTAGCAGGATCTCGCTCGGATAGGACTTTGACATCTTTCCCGTTAACAAGAAAGTTGTCGTCCTGTATTTCTACAGTCCCATCGAACTTGCCCATTGCAGTGTCATACTTGAGAAGATGACCAAGAGTTGCTGCATCACTCAAGTCGTTCACCGCCACAACTTCGAAACCGCTCTTCTCTTGAGCAGCTCGCATTGTGATTCTTCCAATTCTTCCAAAACCGTTGATACCAACACGGACTGTCATCACATCGCCTCTCGAATAATGATTTCCAAGATGATTTGCTCAATCATTCCGCTTTATATTTTATGTCCGAAGAATAGAATATTATTCTGATTCTGACACTTCATTGATAGCTTTCTGATAATGTTTCATTCCTATGTAGTAGGCTGGAATCAATAGCAACTCAACCAGTCCAACAAAGATGAAGGGCGTCATCGGACCAAGAATGTCCCAGAAGAGCCCCCCTGCAAGTGGACCGCTAAATCTGGCGAATCCCATTGCTGCTTCAAAACGTCCGAACCCTTCTCCAGCACGACCTTCATATGCAGTTCCAAGGACAGACGTCATTACTGTATAGGCTGCAGTCCCTGCAACAATCTGAAGGGTAAAGAGTGGTGCTACGAAATACATTCCATACCAGATGCCTTCAGTAAGTGTTGGAAGGAATGCAAGTGTGATCGTACTCGCTGATACAACTAATGCTGACCCAGCTACAATTGCAACTTGATTTGATCTATCAGCAACTTTCCCAATGTATCCACCTAGAAAGGCGGTAATGATCCCCCCGGGAAGATAAAGCAGAGCTACTAGCTCAAGTTCCGTTGTGAACGACTCAAAGATATACAACTCAACGAAAGGTGATAGTAGTGCTAACACAAACGCATCAATAGCGGCTGCAAAGACCAAGGCAAGTATACTCTTTCCCAGAGTCGAGTTCGCTGCAGCAAAAATTCTCTCTCTTGTTGGGATTGGTGGACGTCTATCCGATATTACCACTAATCCTCCGAGTACATTCATCGCTGCATAGAAGAAGAATGCAATGTACAAGTCAAACATGAAGTATATGCTGAATCCAATGAAAGTACCAAGAACCTGTCCTCTTCCATTTGCAGCACTTCTTTTTCCAAATGCTTCTGATCGGTTTTCACGGATGACACGCTCAGAGATCTCAGCGTCACTTCCAACATGATAGAATGCAGCTCCCATTCCCCAAATGAGGCTGTTCAGAATTAGGAAATCTATTGACCTTATGGAGATAGCAAACGCCATACCAATATATGACATCCCCCGAACTGAAGCTCCAAAGAGCATTGACTCTCTTCTTCTTCCGTGCTTCGTGATTCGACCTGCAATAGGAGAGAATCCAGCTGAACCGAGGGTAAGGAGTGCGAAGATGAGTGCTACCTGAAACCCTGTAGCTCCGAGAATATTGGGATCGTAAGCAACTATAGGAATAAGGAATGCGACGAAGAAAAATCCAAGACTACAGAGGAATGCAGAATTGTAGACTGATTTCAATGAAGCCCAATCGCTCTTCTCTGTGATCTCCTCCATCTTGATCCCATTATGGCACTCATAAGAGAAGAAAAATCTTCACACCACCGTAACGTACAGAAATCATAACTTATTCAAGTAAGGATGATAGTTTCTCGAATTGGTATTGCGGTGAATTTCTTGCTTGATGATGTACTAGATTTTCTGGATAAGAACTTGAACAATTCTCTACAGGACCTCAAAGAGGTATTGAGATTTCCTTCAGTTGCTGCGAAAGGTGAGCATATGGAGGAAACAGCGGAATGGGTTGGGAATCGTTTAGAGAAACTTGGTCTTGATGTTACGATACACAAGACCTCAGGACAGCCAGTTGTTACTGGGTATCTTGATGTAGGGGCAAAGAGAACCCTGATGTTCTATGACCACTATGATGTCCAACCTGCTGAACCCTTTGATCTCTGGGACTCACCTCCGTTCGAACCAACTGAGCGGGATGGTCGCCTCTACGCGCGAGGTGTTGCTGATAACAAGGGTGACACTGTTTCTCGTATATGGACACTCAAGGCATTCTTGGAAACCGGGACTGACATTCCTGTCAATATCAAGTTCGTTGTTGAAGGAGAAGAAGAAGTTGGCAGTCCAACAATGCCCGAATTTGTCAAGGACAATAAGGACTTCTTGAAAGCTGATGGAGGAATCTGGGAGTTCGGCGGTGCAGGCATCGATGGCAAGCAAGAGGCATGGTTGGGACTGAAGGGTCTCTTATACGTACAACTCGAAGTTGAACGATTGACGATGGATGCACACTCAGCCTATGCATGTATCCTACCCTCGGCACCTTACCAACTTGTATGGGCCCTTAATTCATTGAAGAATAGAGAGAGTCGAATTCAGATTGAAGGGTTCTATGATGACATGAAGGAGCTAAGTGAAGCAGATTGGAAAGCAATTGCAAAAGTAGACTTACATGAAAGTGGTGTCAAGGACCACTATGGTCTTCAGGCATTTCTCAATGACTTGAAGGATGACGATTTGAAAGAAGCGTACTACAATGCTCCGACCTGTAACATAGCTGGAATCGGCTCAGGTTGGCACGGCACTGGTTCAAAGACAGTCTTACCCGCAAAAGCAATGGCAAAGATAGATTTCCGTCTTGTTGAAGCT
>JAEOST010000581.1 GCA_016840245.1 Candidatus Thorarchaeota archaeon | reverse complement strand
TCTAAGATTATATGTGCCGCCATTTAATGGGGTCACAACAATAGTTGCTGTTATCTCGCCCTCAGATGGATTCGTATCTCCGGTCTGATCATCTGCAACTAGCTGGATAGAATAATCGAAGAAATTATTGTCTGCCCAAGTCTTCTCAATTCGCAGTAGATCTGCTCCTGAAGCAGCATCAACTACGAGAGTGAAAGAATCTCCCAGTGTGGTGCTGACAGTGCCTGTCGCATTTGATGATAACGTTATTGTACCAGTATCACTGTGACATCCGCTGCACTCATCTACATACGTCGATTTGGCAGTGACAAAATTCAATCCAATTGCCAGAACCGCTAGAATACTTAGGATGCCAAAAACAACAAAGATTCGGGATTTCTTCATCTTTTCACCTTATCCACATAATATCTTCAGACTTTGCAAATCCGAATTTCGTTTTGAAACCTTTTTTATGTATAAGAGCATATCGGAACAACCTAGTATACGAATTTCACAAATATCAAGTTACACTATGGATGTAGGGGGAACTTATTGGTTTCATATGGGGATGTTAGAACATCGGTTTTCCTAAGATAAGTTACTTCCTCAAAACAGATATTATTCAAATGACTATTATTTGTTCCAGATTTTTCCCATAAGTCTGAGAAATGGCATAGCTAGCGTGAATGCCATATTGATTGTCATGAATTTAATGAATGACCAACCAGCTATCCCACCAAGCAAAGCCGCAACAAGATAAACTGGTAACTGAAATTGCAATGTGATTGGACTCATCAGGATATTGGAGAGCCAGGTCAATCCCAGCAATGGAGGTCCAAAGAGTGATGCTGCGATTACACCAAGGGAACCAATTGCGAATCCAAATATCTGTGACTTCTTCCCAGCTTCAACTCGTCCACCGAAAACTTTCATTGGATTCATTAAATCATCTGGATCCATTACTCGTTTTAGATTCTCGAGTTGATGGTAGAGTCCTTCTCCATAGAATTCAGAGGCTAACATTGAGTTCCACAATCCCACAGCATATGGTTTTCCACCAAATTTAGTTGAGATTGCAGAGATCTGGAACGGCCTATACCATCCGGCCAAGTAGGAATACTTCTTACGTTCGTCATCCAAAATCCATGCAAGAAATGCTGTCTGACCGTCAACACTGATTGTGCCTTCTATAGCTACACTAGAACTCTCAAGCATGTTTGTAATGTGGTCATAAAATTCATTCAATCTTTCTAGAGGGATGAAGACCTCTGAGGGGATAAGGCTTGGTCCATGTCGCTTAATTCTTAGTGGGAAGAGTCTTTCCTCCCAATAGTAATCTGCTCTATTATCTTCCAGTACTGTCCCATTATTTTCTTTGGTTATTTCTACAATTGCCTCAAGGCTGTCGTCATTTTGAAATATTGTATCCAGTCGTGCACCGGTAAGAATGAATTTACTTCTCTCAGCTTCGTTTCCGATGAGTGCATCCAATTTAGAAGTATAATTATCAGCAACAAACCTCAGGTTGTATGGAACTGCTTGTTCCAAGATATCACTAGCTGCTTTAGCTAGCGAAGCCATATCATCAAAAGCACAAACGAATGGTCTCAACTGAAGTTTGGGAATCATTCTAATTGTAACTTTAGTGATTATACCCAGTGTTCCATAGGTCGCAATAAACACATCACACAAATCATTCCCTTCGAAGTTATCATGTAACCATTGGTTTCCTTCATTGTATTGACTGGAATCATTATTCTCTGATGGATTTAGAATCAGATTTCCCAAACTAGCCAGCATGCCATTTGCCATTACCACTTCAAGACCCACAATTTGACTTCTGATATCACCATTTTTTGCTGATCCGATACCGATTCCCCCACTAGCAACATAACCACCAACAGTTGCGGAAGTCGCACTTGACGGGTACACTGGAAGAGTTGAACCCATTTTCTCGAGAACCATGAGTAATTCCCTCCAAGTGATGCCAGCTTCTACTGTGACGGTCTGTCCATAATCGTCCAGGTGAAGGATGTTCGCCATCTGACCTAGGTTTATACACAAGCCGCCTCTGGTAGGAATGGCTCCTCCCCAGCCTGATGTTCCACTGCCTCTGGGTAC
>JAEOST010000580.1 GCA_016840245.1 Candidatus Thorarchaeota archaeon | reverse complement strand
TCTCATATTGATGCCCAGTTGAATGAAGTCTTTACAGTCGCAATCTATCTATATGATCATGAGACCTTTACTCCTATTTTGAGTGGGGCTGATGTTGTTGGCAATTGGTCAACATCTGACATTCAATTTAGTCCCAATCTTGCAAAGGGTTGGTGGGAAGCTGATGTAAACTCCTCAATTGTCGGTACAGGTATTTTCTCGATGATTGTCAACGCATCAATGCCCTTCTACTCTGTTGCTAATTTCACAATAACTGCTGAAATAACAACCCTGACTCTCATGACTGTCTTGGGAGATCAATACATCGAGCTTGATCCGGATGATTCGTATGAAGTAACAACCCGCTATATGTTTCTAGATGGGGTTGGCATTGAAGATGCCAATGTTTCTGTGCTTTCATTCAGTGGACCTCAACTTGGCTTATTATACAATGATTCAGTACAAGTTCCTGGAGAGCCTGGCAATTACACGATTGAATTCACAGCAAGTCTGAGTGGAACATACTTCATCACATTAACTGCCTCTAAAGCACAACATAGTATTGCTGTAACATCATTCTACATCATTGTTGGTGCGGTTCCTGCTGAGGTTGATGTGTACGGATCTGACCCGCCTGAGATTCTGTACTTCAATCAAACCTGTACCATATCCTTATTCTATCATACTGACGACCCAAGCGGCATTGAAGATGCAATGGTGAACGTCACATACAACCCTGCGAGCATTGTTGAATGGTACGAAGTGACTGATGGTTACTATAACATTTCAATTCGTGTTCCTGAGGTTGGTTCGTATTCGGTCTTTCTCCGGTTCTCAAAATTCGGTTTTGACTTCGCTGAGATCTCGTTTGTTTTCGAAGTGATTGAGGTTCCGACCTCTGTTTCACTCTATGGTTTGAACGGGATATACTATGAAGGGAGATCCTACGATTTCGCAATCTACTATAACTCATCTTTAGAGAATGGAGTGATAGGAGCTGAGCTAACCCCATCAGCAACAATTCGTGATTTCTTTGATATGTCTACATCCGGAGCTGGTTGGTATAATTTCACACTTACTCCGCTGGCTGGGGATTGGAATGCTACGTTCTGGCTATCCAAAGCAGGGTTTGAGGAGCAAGGGATTAGCTTTGCTCTTACATCTGCCATGATTCCGATTACACTCTCCCAATATCATCCTCTGAACTCTACGTACACCAGATATCCAGAATCGGTCTTGACACTCACATTATTGCCACTCTCTGGTGACACTAATACCACAATTCCGACAGCTATAGTTAGATACATTCTGATTGATACAAGCGGTGCCGGGGACACAATCATTTCACAGGGGTACTTTGTTGAATCATCAGGCTTTTACTCAGCTGATATCATTGTGCCTGAGATAGGATTGTATTTGCTTCGAATTTCGATTACTAAGGACCATCATGAACCCCTCTCACAGGACATTGTCCTCAATTCAATTGCTCATCCTGAATCTGTCTTTGCTTCATATCTTCATGCAGGCGTAATTGGAGCGCTGGTCCTCTTTGTCTGTATTACATCCGTTATGATAGGTCGTAGATTCTACATCTCAAATACTTCCAAAAGGAACATCGAATTGCTTGAACTCAAAGGAAGGTTGGATGACGCCAGAAACTTGATTGGGCTTCTTGTTATTCAGCGGAATGTTGGACTCTCTGTCTATTCAAAAATCATCAAGGGTGGTTTTGAAGAGTCTCTGCTCAGTTCCTTCATTTCTGCAATCTCTCACTTTAGAGAAGAGTTTTCCATGGACTCGCCTAAATGGACTGCCATTCCTATCACGGAAGTCATAACAGCTGTCCAATCTGAGGAACTCATTTGTGTTATCATAACTGTAGAGTCGGCATCTTTGAAACTGAGGAACCAACTCGAAACCTTCAGCAGGGAGGTTGGAGGTCTCTATGACTATGATGAGAACATCGTCACTCCGATCTATAGGACACTTTCTGAGGATGTAATTGAAACCTTTGACAATATTTTTGACAGTTATTTCGATGGTGCATTATTCAACAAATTCGTTGGAACTAAGAAAGACCTACCAGACCGACTAAAACCGATCGTCTCAGCTTTCAAGACAATGAATATTGATCATGGTGTAACACCTGAATCTATAATCAAAGCACTGAGTTTGCTTGGGTTTAGCGAAAGGGCTGCTCATAACATGGTGCTTGAAGCCATTGATAATAATTATCTTATCGCAGCTGAGAAGCGACTACCTCCCTTTGTGAATCCAGACGATTTACCTTAAACTTGGATTTATCAGGAAATCTGTTCTTGGAGTTTTAGGTCGAATACTAAATGGAAGAGGTAATTATCAGGTATTGGAGCCCTCATGGTCGACAAGAGGAAACGAAGTATCGCTGCGATGACGAGAAGATAGACCTAATCATGAGAGCTGCAAAGAAAGTGGATCTTACTAATCTGCGAAATTGCACGAATCTCGTTGTCCTCAACTTGGCCAATAACATGTTGGAAGAACTAGATCTGAATCCACTATCTGAAAGCATGTCATTGATGGAACTGCGTTTAGAGAACAATCATCTCCCAACTCTAGATCTCTGGCCACTTGGAAAATGTGATGCACTAACCAGACTGAATCTGACGAATAACCGTCTTCATGCACTTGACCTCACACCTGTCCTCGTGCGGTCTCATGTTTTGCTTGACTCATCAGTTGTGATCTCTGCTGACAACAGCCTTCGATATTTGATGACCACCGCTGAACTAGCTGAGAGATTCTTACTTGTCAGGCCCGATAGAGCTCCATGGACAGCACCTCCCGTTCTAATGTGGGTGACATATGAGACCTTAGCTCAGAAGATGGAGTGGTCGGCGATTCGTGAGAGAATCATGACTGTACTAAGCCAAATAACAGAGAAAGATTGGTACGCTGTTCAACGAGGTCTCTTGATTGGGTTTGGCATGGAGGAACTTGCTGGCTTTGATGGAAACCCATCAAAGCTTCTCGATAAAACTGATGATTCAATGGATTATGAATCTGCGAGAAGAGCAATCTTTGATTGTGCTCT
>JAEOST010000579.1 GCA_016840245.1 Candidatus Thorarchaeota archaeon | reverse complement strand
GGACGTAACACTGCATATGTTCCGACCATGACCCCAACATAGATTGTGATGATTACACCAATTGCCAAGGCTTTGGTTTTACTATCCCAGCTGCTCTCTACCATTATTTCCTATCTCCCACTCGTACAACGATAGTATGGTATGTAGAATCTCAACATATTATTCCTGCTGTTTGCGTATACACAAAGGCATGACCTAAGACTTATCACAGAGCCTGATAGAATGAGTATAACCTCAATGGAAGTTGAATACGATGGGTGACGATGAGAAACGAGGCGGTCGAACCGTTTACCGAGTATTTTCACAAGATCTCTACATGACCAGTCTACATGGAGATGAAATAGGAGTCAGACAGACAGAGCAGTGGAGGTCTCGAAGCAGACAATTCACCAAGGACTCTGATATCATTGGTAGAATCTCTGAAGCTCGATTGAAGCAGGGTGAGAAGAAACTACCAGACCTTGAAAAATCCGGATTTATGGTTCTTCGGCAATCTATGTGGAATAATGCTCCTAATGTGATGTCCAAACGATTTGTAGTGAAGATGTTCTCCGAATCTGGTGGTTGGATAGGTACTATCGAAGAGATGATTGCAGAAGAATTCGCCAATAGTCACGCAATGGATGAAGCCCAACTAACATTTGCTGTTCTAACAAATGAGAACGAAGTTGTGACCTACATCCGCGAGATGCACCGAGGTAGCATGTCAACAGAGGTCTATGGATTCTTTCTACCTGGCCCCAATAATAGTTTTGAGGTTTTCAAAATCGAAGGGAAACGAGCAAGCGCTGGCGATGATTTCAAAGTAGTACTCCTGTCCCATGATACAGAGGTTGCAGAAATCGACAGTAAGTTTGGAGATATTGGTGGCGAGTTTGTAGTTAAAATCAAAGATGAAATTCTGGCAGATAACGAATGGTTCTGCAGAATCCTTCAGGCTTTTTCGATAGCAATTCGTTATCGCATTGAGATCAAAGAGAGACTAAAGAAAGCTCTCAAACTGTGGAAGAAGAAAGGAGAAGGACCTGCACAACACCGCTACGAGCTGAGTCTACTGGCTAATCCACGCAAACTTACATTAAAGCGAGATGAATTTGAAGAAGTATAGGACACCTCTATGAATATTCGCGCCTTTTGAAGCGAGTGATTTCGATATAGAAATTAAAGAAACTGAGTGAGGACTGGCTAAGATAATTTATTAGCGTTGGTGCTCCCACTTTGTTAGAAATATTCGCCGCATAAGGTAGTCTATATAGGAGAGGAGATTACTGAAGAGAATAATATTTACACTACTCACCATATTTGTGCTACTCGTAGGACCTAGTGTTGTAATGGTTGAAGCTGCTTATGTTCCATCAGCAATGGTCACCCATACACAGGACTTTGTACGAGCTGAAAATAATCAAACTTACGTTTACGCGCCCCCGATTGAGAATTTCATGCAGAATAATTTTCTAATACATGAAGAAGATGTCGAGTGGGAACGATACAATTACCAAGAAGATTCTTGGAACGAAGACTCCGGATCTTATTCCGGTCCTGCCACAAGAGAATTCTATTGGGGTGATGGATACAGTGCTGATTGGGGTAGGTTTGGAGATTATGCATCGCTTCCAGCATTCTATCTATTCGATACTGAAGATAATGACTCATACATTGGAAGAATGTCAAGCTACAATGTTTTTCCACTCACATTGAATGAAGAACATAGTCTAGTGGCAGACTCCGGGTATATCTACATCGGTACATTCAATGTTACTGATGAAGAATTCTTCCACATGACAGTTACTTCCCATCAGGATGGAATTGAGAGTTATGGAATTGTTTACGACAGTGAATTCCGGTACCTAACAGAGTGGGGTCTTGATGGTGCAGACATAGACGTCTTTCCATTCAAAGCAACTGGAAATGGGACATACTATGTTCTCTTTGAGTTCTATGCCCCAGATCCTGCACCAGTTCCGTTTGATTTCCTGATTGAACCCGTCGTGCCAGAGGTGCTTGCTTTTGGTGATGTCGTTGAGGGAGTTCTTCCTGGTGGAGAACTTATCATGGACCCCGATAACGATAATGCTTGGGTCCTTCAACAGCGTAGACCTAATGTCCACACATACAAATTCAGTACAAATACTACTGATATTGGCAGATTGAGCTTTCTCTTTGAGAATCTTGGTGGACTGATGGGGCCGGGAACATACGAGACTCGTGCGTCCATTACAGGATGTCTATTCGATGATTCCGATGCATTCTGGGATTGGATTGATTATCCCAGTGATGTTTTCTATTACACATCTTTTGCCAATGAGACCTACTATCTCACCGTGCAAGGAATGGATAACACCGGATTTACTATTTTCAATCAGTTGGTTACTCTCCCTGAATTGCCACTAAATGAGGAATTCTTCATCCAGAATTGGCAAGCAGCGCAAATTGTTGAACCCTACTATCTTTCTTTGGGACAGGACTCTGTTGTTAGAGTTAATTCCACAGAATGGGGCAGTGGTTTCAGTTGGAACTTTAGGACCCTAATGGACAATGGCGATTATCTTTCGTTCACTATGAATGAAGGAACATCCTTCGAGGGTGCTAGTACATACTATCTACCCGCAGGAGAGTACTTGATTCAAGCCACTTCCCAGAGCAGTGACGCTAGTGGTCTATATGAATTCAATCTTGGTCCAATACTAGATGGCGCTGGTGCTGTTGCAGTTGAAGTTGACCGACTTATTGGAATGAGAGTTCCGGTTGAGAATATGATGTTCCACCGAATGAACACAACTCTAATGACTCAGGACAACGTCACAGTCGATCTAGACATTGATATCATCAACAACTATGGCGATCTAGATGTCTGGTCCAATCAGCAACTTGGTAACAGGCAATCTGGAACAAGCTGGGTTGAATATGGTAGCAACTCATCCAGTATAATACTTGGTGACGCTCCCACATTCAGTGAGATGTTCTGTGATGGATACGTTGTGATCGCAGTTGCACCATATAGAATTAGGAACAATACTGCTGGTATAGACAACGACCTCTTTGGAAGAACTGTCGACTTTGACGTTGAGTTCTATGAGGATGCTGCAACTATCCTTAACGGTACTGCCACTGTAGCAGTTGGTACAGACTTTAGTTGGACTAACTTTACACTTGGTATGGAAGGTGATCTCATCGAACTCTATGCATTGGAAATCACTGGTGCTGAGG
>JAEOST010000060.1 GCA_016840245.1 Candidatus Thorarchaeota archaeon | reverse complement strand
GGACTTGAGATTGATTATCACAACTGGCTAGAAACAGGGAAATTGCATTTGGGAGAATCTCTTCTTCAAACAATTAAGTTAGGCAACTATGACATTGTAATTGTTGAAGGTGATGAGATTAAGGAAGAAATTATCGAACAGACTGAGTTGAAGCTGATTGGGTCGGTTCGAGGGTCTCCTAATAACATCTCTTTACAAGCTGCGACAGCTAAGAAAATTCCCGTTATAGCAGCACCTGGGAGAAATACAATCGCAGTTGCTGAACACACTATTGCCCTTATACTCGCTCAAGCTAGGAGAATAATTCCTGCGGAACGCCTACTCAAGAGCGAATTCTTTGTAGATGATTTCAAAGATTTCGGAAATATGTACAAGGAGTTGATGGGCTTCGAACTCTCAGGTCGAACTGTTGGATTGATTGGGCTGGGCCAAATCGGCTATGAAGTAGCCAAACGTCTACGTGCATTTGATGTAGAGATTCTAGTGTTGGATCCATACGCAGATTCAAGAAAGGTCAAGGAGATTAGCGGAAGAAATGTGGAACTCGATGAGCTTCTGAATAATTCAGACATAATCACAATTCACTGCCCTTCAACTGACGAAACAAGAGGGATGTTGGGAGTAAAAGAATTTGAAAAAATGAAGAAGACTGCGATTCTAATCAACACAGCTCGAGCATCAGTCATAGATGAATACGCTCTTCGTAAGGCTCTGAGGAATGGAGTAATTGCAGGAGCAGGTCTAGATGTATTCTCTATGGAGCCTGTAGATAGTGACAATGAATTTCTTGAGTTTGATAATGTCACAGTCATGCCTCATATGGGAGGTAATACTATCGAGACCCTTGAACGACAAACTCGAATTATTGTTGAAAATGTTCTTGCCTTTGTAAATGGAGAACAACCAAAGAATATCTTGAATCCGGAGGTGTATGATTAATTGGTTCTAGTTGCAATTGACGCAGGCACGACGGGAGTTAGATGTATGTTGGTGAAACCTGATGGTGTTCCTATCAGCATCAGTCGAAGAAGCTGGGACTACATCACACCCTCAGAACTCGAGATTGCAAAGGAGTTCGATCCAAATTACTTCTGGAGTTTGATTTGTACGGTGGTGAAAGAGGCTGTCAAGACTTCCAAAGTCAATCCTAGTGATTTAGAATCAGTTGCTACCACAAGTCAGAGGCATGGGTCTGTTTTCCTTGACAAGGAAGGAAAGGAAGTCTATGCTGGACCTAATATCGATGCACGTGGAGCAATGACTCAGTATATCATTGAAGAATCACTAGGCGAGAAATATCATGGAATTACAGGCTGTTGGCCACCTTTGATGTTCACTCCTTCACGATTATCTTGGTTTGAAGAAGAGGAACCTGAACTCTTCGAATCAATTGCACATCTTCTTCCCATCAATGATTGGATATCATATAGACTTGGAAACATCCTTGTTACAGATCCATCCACAGGAAGTGCAACAGGTTTCATGGACATTCAGAAATGTGAGTGGAGCGATGAAGTCGTTGAAGCAGTTGGAGTTTCAAAGGATATCCTTCCTGAGATACGTGAATCTGGTACAGTAATTGGAGAAATCACTCCAGAGGCTGAGAAAGAGTGTGGCCTACCAAAAGGTCTACCCATCGTGCAAGGTGGCGCTGACACACATTGTGCTTTGTTAGCAAGTGATGCACAACCGAATGAAGTCGTTATCATTGCAGGAAGTACTGCACCTGTGATGATGATATTAGATGACTTGCATTGTGATCCCGCACAGAAGATTTGGACTGGTTGCCATATAGAGAAGAACCGATGGGTATTGGAGAGCAATGCAACCCTTACAGGTGCCAATCTAGAATGGGTTGTTCAATTGTTATGTGAATGTGCAGAAGATACTGAGGAATGTATCAAGAACACACTAACTTCGTTGGATGAACTACTCATTGATATTCCTCCAGGCAGCAACGAGACCATGATTGGACTGGGGCCTAGTATTATGGATTGTCAAAAAATCACAGATGTGAAACAAGCGAGGATGATATTTCCCCAACCCGCGTTGCCTTCGGTTGTCCCTCTAAACTCTGCAATTATGATCAATGCAGTTCTAGAAAATATTGCATATGCTGCACGTGGTAATCTGGAGCAGCTAGAAGCACATCAAGAATCAAGCACAATCAAAACCATTGGTGGAATGACGCAATCTAACATCTGGTCTAAACTTCTGGCTAATGTCATAGGAAAACCTGTTCAAACTCCCATCCAACCAGAGGGTAGTCTTCTTGGAGCTGCTATCTGTGCCGCTAAAGGAGTTGGACATTATCCTACACTAATGGACTCAGCAAAGAATATGGTCAAATGGAAGCCAATGTCTGAACCTGATGAGAAAACAAATCTCTATGAATCCTACTACTCAAAGTGGAAGACTATGTGGTGCGAAGGTGAATAATATGTACGAAGATGCTAAGAAAGAACTACTAGACATCTGTCTTAGGATGGTTGAGAACGACCTAGTGATAGGTTCCTCAGGAAATGCAAGCGTTAGAATAGATGATCATGTGGTCATTACTCCAAGCTCTGTTCATTACACTGAGATGAAAGTCGATGACATGGTTGTTATTGATCTTGAAGGAGAGATTATAGAAGGTTCGCGGAATCCTAGTATTGAATGGCGGATGCATCTTGCATTGTACAACGATCGTTCTGATGCACATGCAGTCATCCATACACACAGTATCCATGCTTCTGCGATGGCAGTTCGGTTGGAAGAACTACCGCCAATTCTTGATGAAACTATACCGAAATTGGGCTCTAATATCAGAGTTACAAAATACTACATGCCTGGTACATCAGATCTTGGAAAAACCGTTGTAAAGCAAATCAAAGATAGAAGTGCAGTGTTTATTGC
>JAEOST010000578.1 GCA_016840245.1 Candidatus Thorarchaeota archaeon | reverse complement strand
TATGAGTAAGTAGAACAAAGGATGCTTTCTTCTTGAATCGGTCTTCCATCTTTTTTCTGAATTTGGACACTATATCTAATCTCTGACCCATGTCCACAAATGCAAGTCCATCTTCAAGAGCTATACACGTTACATTACCCTGATTGAACTCACTGCCTGTGACTCTTAGCAGAACTAGATTATCCGTAACATCAATAATCTCTGGTTTTACCAAAATTATTTCCTCTTGACAAGTTCACTGACACGCTACGACAAATGTTGTAATTTAGTGCCAACCAATGACATGTAATGTCAACAGTTACAATATTAACCTTCCTCTCTACGCCAGTTTCAATGATTACAAGGGCAACTTCAAATAAGACTCAGGGATTGTCTTGAGTTGCACTTACAAGAGTTGACATAGATGAGCAAGGAGAAGAAATCCAAGGGTCTTCAGAAATATGAGGATTTCATCTCAGCAGGTCCTGAAACAATCCGCTTTTACACATCTGATGACAGTGACCTCATCACTGAACATCGGGAAATTCTCGGAGCTCTTATCAGCAAGAATTTGACTGTAAAGGAGATTCATCGACTGTTTCTTGAGGATCCTGAAGGTCCTGTCTACAGTAAGACACTCAAGACTGTGTACCGCCACCTAGATGCTTTGGAAAAGGCCGGGTTCATCAAAGTTGCAGGATATCGGAAATATGAAGGCAGTCGCCAGACTGAGAAGCTCTATTGTCGCTCAGCCAAGGTCTTTTTCTCTGCAGAAACCACCGAGTCAAAGTGGTGGGAGAGCAAAGAGGGTCGAGAACTCGTAGAGAAAATAGTCAAGGTAGCAATTGAATTCTATCAACTCCCCGATGCAGACTCACAGTCCATGATAAAGATGCTTGCTGAACATTATGATGCTTGGGGGCAAATTGTGAGAAGACTCTTTGAAGAAACTGCTCAGAACGAGAAACTTGCTGATCTTTTTAGTGATGTCGAGATGCATGAAATAAAGGATGTAGCCAGGATGATTGGTACCTTTGGGATAATCGCTAATCACCCTGACCTTCTTGAGCGGATGAGAGACTGGCTCTCGAAATAGATTGCTAGTGATGCATATAGAGCACTCGTTCAGTGTGAGGCTTCATGCATCAGAATTCAGCTGGGATCTACCTTCTCCCTCTTCTCTGGAATGTCCAGTCTATAGCCACCATCTCTTCTGGGAATCCCAACTTCGCAAGAACACCAGATATCACGCCTCGATGATCTCCTTGAAGCTCGATATGGCCACGTTTAGCTGCACCACCACAAGCCAGCTTCCCCTTCAGCTTGGTCGCCAACTCACCAAGGTCGATGTTCTTATCAAAACCCTCGATGACGGTCGTCAAACGACCCCACTTTCTACGTTCAACAGTCACAGTAATACGGGCTTCCTCCTGTGCAATTGTCTCGCAGACACACAGGTCACTTGGAAGTCCACAATTTGGGCAAATGCCACCTTCGTCTGTACTCACTCAGTAACTTACTCCTGAATGTTTGTTATTTTCATTAGCTGTACGCTAATCCCTGTTGAATGGAAAAGTGCCATATAAAGGCTCGCTACTAGCGGCTATTTTCGTGAATAATGGTCTTTTGTCAATGGCGTTGTTTTCCAGTGACAAAAGTAAAGAGCAGAGTTAGCATAAACCATCAGCCAGATGTCCGGTAAAATCCTGATAGTTGATGCATTGAGTGCAGGAAGTGGAAGAAGAACAAGTTCAAGGGACTCGATAGGTTGCGGCCCTCGTACTGTTGCTGGAATTCTTGAGAAACATGCAATACCTTGTAGAATTGTACGCATAGAGGATATTCTCGATGTTAAGAGTAGATTTCGTGGTATCAGTCATCTTGCTATCAGTGCAATGACCATGGATATACCTGCTGTCAAACATATCATCAGGATTTGGCACGGATCACGACCAAAAGGAAAATGTATCGTAGGTGGTCCAATAGCTTCAGATCCTCGAAATACATTTCCTCAACTCCAACCTGATGTCATGGTACTTGGTGAAGGTGAAGCAACTCTCGATGAGTTACTAATTTCGGATTTTCTTACTGAGAATATTGATCTGTCTAGAATTAGTGGTATCGCATATCAAGTTGAGAAATCAGTGAGGGTGAATGAACCAAGGCCGCTCCTCACATCGGAAGAACTAGCTCTGTATACACCCTCTACTGTCAGAATTATGGATTACAAGGCATACCAAGCAAGTAGAGTGTATGTAGAGGTTGTTCGAGGTTGTTCAAACTTTAGACGAACCTCACTGCAACTTCCAGACAACAGACAATGTTCAGATTGTAGTAACTGTGATTCACTAGACCCTGTAGATAGGATGAATTGTCCTGAAGATATCCCTCCGGGTTGTGGATTCTGTTCTGTACCAACTACTTGGGGGCCACCTCGCAGCAGAACCATCAAGACTGTTATCTCAGAAATAGAGGACCTACT
>JAEOST010000059.1 GCA_016840245.1 Candidatus Thorarchaeota archaeon | reverse complement strand
CATGGATCGCTGCTCAAATCATAGTCTTTTGTATCCTGAGTATTTTGCATAGATGGACCTGAGAGAATCAGACCATTCCAAGCTACTTGGACACTTACATTCAGTAATAGCACACTAGCTGCAAATATTACAAATAACATTCTCTTAGACTGTGCAGTCATTACACTTCCCTCGTGATACCTTTCGACAATCCCGTTGTCGATGAATTGTAAGCTCAACCACTATAAAACTCCGCTGAAATTTGGAAAAATAAATCCTCCAGTGTATCATCATGTCTCAGAGTACTTCGTTTGATACTTTTGGTAATACTCAGGTTGCAGGTTCGAGGCACTGGCCGGAGAGAACTTCGCCACCAGGTACACCTCACTCTTCACGGCATCAGCAATCCGTTCGATGTCCTATCTTGATAGAGTACCAGTGTTCGGTCTAAGACTCTCGGGATTTGTTGCAACATCATGCATGACCTCGTTCTGGCTGGCGGCTCCTCTCATTGAGTACCAGATGCGATACTGCGTCCCGATTTGGCCGAACTCGTTCTTGATGTTCCTCCTCACAAGTCCACTCTTGTAGTGAGGACTCAGAATGAAAACTTATCTGTGGATGAGCATCTATCTATGTGACCGAGTATGAGGGAAGAGGGTCCTGACATCATTGTGCTAAGAGGTGTTGATTCAGAGGGAGATGAGAATAGGTACGAGTTTCCAAAAGAACAAGAGGTCATTGAAGTCCAAGGGGAAAGTCTCAAATCTATTGACCTAAGCCCACTTGCTCACGCTACAAATCTGAAGATGCTTCAACTGAATAGTAACTGCTTCCATCATATTGACTTGACTCCGTTAAGTTCATGCACCAGCTTATACATGCTGGACCTTACCGAGAATCAGCTTCAAAGTATTGACCTCGGTCCTTTGAGTTCCTGCTCCAATTTGAATAATCTCTACCTGGGTCATGGTCAGTCCGAAGAAGGGAACAAGTTGACTCATATTGACCTAAGCCCACTAGTCACCTGCATCAATGTACGGCTTCTTGATCTCTCATGGAACATGTTGGAAAGTATAGACCTCATACCACTCGGTTCATGTGTGAATCTCCAACAGCTCTGGATAGAAGGCAATCAATTAACTGAGATCGACCTGACACCACTCAGCTTCTGTCTAGAATTAAAAGAAATATCACTCTACTCGAATCAGTTGCAGAGCATTGATTTAGGACCCCTTCGTTCCTGTGTGAATCTTGAAGATTTAGATCTAAGGGTTAATCCAGCTAGAACGATTGACCTGAGAGAGAGAGCAGAGAGAGAGAGACACACACGAGAGAGAGAGAGGCTAAACGTAAGATAAGTATTTCTTCATTGAGAATCATAGGAATGGCTGTGTGGAACTTGCAGGGGACTTTTCTTCCACCTGAATGAATCGATACGAAACGTCTTGCTGTAAACTCGGCATAGCAGCCCCATGGGCAGGTGTGGCATGTCCCGTACTCACATCCAAGCGAAGGCTCAACCTTGAATGCGTTCTTCGAGTCACTCCCGACATACATGGGTTTGGAATGAACAGACCTGTGTCAGCTTCGACCCACTTCCGGAGACGCTTCTGGAACTTGGATAGTTCAAAGGTGAAAGTGGGTTGTGGCTGTGGTCGTGAGATGGTCATGCCCACACCTCCGGACTTGTCATGCATTGGTTCGTACAGTCGTAGCACTTGCTGTAGCACCCTCGACTCCCATAGAGGTCATGTCCACTCATCCAACGGTGAGTCTTCTTCCCAGAGGTGTTGTTGGTTGTCGGGTACAGTCTGCGATTCCTATATGCTCACCACCCTCTCTCAACTTGTTAATGTGTATCCAAGCACATCGGCATATTGATACCATCATGGTATATAGTTAAACTATGGTTTGGCTGAGACGAAGCTTTGTGATGATATCACTCCTTCTATCATTCATGATATGTCCAATCATATCGGTCAGCCACCCAATCCAAACAGGGGAGAGTCAAAGTACCCCTTCATTTACGCCCCATTCTAGAATTACTGTTACTTCTGATCTTGAGCTAGCTAATCTTATTTCCACAGAGGGCTGGTCAGGGAATGGTAGTGAGGGGGATCCATTTGTGATTCAAGATTTAGAAATATCCGATAGCGGTTGTTTGGAATTTTATAACATTGCCAGTTTCTTCAGTATTCAGAATTGCATTCTAGAATCAGACTCTATACTTTCAGCTCTTGCAGTATTTCAAAATGTGAAACACGGCCGCATGGATAATTGTGTCATGACTTCTAATCAAATGGTAAACTATCTGCGACCTTCCTTTATAATTAGAAACTGCTCTGATTTTATCCTTGGCAATTGTACCCTTAGTGCGAATGGAGCACGAGGTGTCCATCTAGAAAACTCTCGGAATTGCACCATTGTCTTCAATCATCTCACTAAGACAATGATGGAATTCAGCGGCAATTCTATCGATGACTTCTGCCATACGATTTTGAACAACATGATTGATTCGTTTCCATTGGTCTATGTATGTGGGGATAATGAGGTTTCACTAGCATCCACTGAATTTGCTCAAGTGACTCTTGTGAACTGCTCAGACGCTGTGCTTGAAGATGTTCAAATTGTTGGTGAGTTTCATGGTGTAGATTTCTATTATAGTAGTAATTGCACTCTGAATAATTCACGTATTTCTGGTGATAATGCTGATCTATTGTTAAAGGAATCAGTAAATTGCACAATATCAGGCAATGTCTTCTATAATGGAGGAATTGTAATAGATGGGTCGTCAATTGAAAACTGGTTGCATATCATTCACAATAACACACTTGATGGTAAGGACATTATGTATCTACGTCAGCAGGTAGATG
>JAEOST010000577.1 GCA_016840245.1 Candidatus Thorarchaeota archaeon | reverse complement strand
GACGGGTCTGGTGGGTCTGGAAACTCCTATACAACGACTGCACAACCTTCTCTCTCAAACTGGCACCACGTAGTGTGGTTCTGGAATGGGGTCACAGATGCTCTTGAGGTGTATTTGAATGGTACTCGAGTCTATCAAGGAACTCATGGTGGGACCACTCTCTATGATAGTGCTGCGGTCTTTGTGATAGGAAACACCGACCTATCCCATGACCGACACTGGGATGGTCGTCTTGATGAGATCCGGCTGACATCCAGCGTCCGATCATCAGGTTGGATTCTGACAGAGTATAGAAATCAGAACAGTCCTGGAACATTCTACTCAGTTGGAAGTGAGAATAACCTCCTTTCAACATGGACTGATTATACAACAAATCGACTCATTATCACTACAACTTCAGATGACCCTGTTACAATCAATTTCTTCTCCACTATGGAAATCACTGGACCATCAAGTCAGAGTCTTGATGAAGACCTGAACACTGGAACCTCATACTACGCAACAAATGGCTCACTCATTGAGTGGACTGCAAAAGTACTTGTGAATCCCCCTGCACTTTACAACTTCTCTCTGGATGTAGTGGTTACCTATCCTATGACTGAGTGGAATCCTGATGCAGTGAAGAATCCACTAGGGCAGACCACAACCTATGGTGTCGATTGGGACTATGAAGGTGGGAACCTTATGATTCATATCTCCCCGTCAACAGTGTGGGGACTCTGGACCCTTGAATTCTCCAGTGAAAATTATGTTAGTAATCTAGAGATTGGAGAGGCTGGTCAATCGCTAGGGACAACGACGACATTGGATGTGAATGATGTCTTGAAAGTGAGGGCCACAACACCTTGGGTGACAGATGCGAGAACTGGCTTTGTGCTTACAGATCCGGATGGCACTGAGTGGTACAGTGAGTACAACACAACCTCCGGAACATCTGTTCACTTATTCCCTTCATTTAGCTACAGACGAACCCTGACCATTGCTGCATCCGAAGTTGATGCAGATGTCACAAACTATCCCTTACTCATCAGACTTACCTCTGACTCTACTCTACAGGATACAACCAAGGTCCAAGCTGATGGTGACGACATTCTCTTTGTAGATGCTGACGGAGATATTCTTGCACACGAGATTGAACGATTTGACCAGAGTCTAGGACTACTAGTTGCATGGGTCAAATCCAATCTATCAAGTACGGCGAATAACGTCATTACAATGTACTATGGTAATCCTAGAACATGTTCACATGAGAATCCTACTGCAGTTTGGACTAATGGGTATGATGCTGTATATCATCTCAGCGAACCAGCAACAGCTGGTCAGACTACTGCAATCCATTATGACTCAACTGCCAACAGCTATGATGGTAATCAGAATGGTAGTGCTCGCTCTAGCGGTATGTTCAGTAGTCATGGTGCATATTTCGATGGAACAAACGACAAGATTGAAGTCAACGCCTCTGAGGGTCTGACGCCTTCTGGCGACGTCTGGATTTCAGGATGGTTCAGGATTACAGAGGAACACAACAGTTCAGTGCCTACCAAGTTACTCATGGCGAAGTACTGGAATGATGATCAGAACTTCCACATTGCCCTTGCAGGTAATGACTATCAACAGGGTAATGTACCTGCTGGCTCATTAAACCTGAAAGTCGACACAGCAGGATATCATCATACATATACAAGTACTACGTCATGGGCTGCTGGATGGTATCACATCGTGTGCTATATGGATGCAGACAATCTTGGAAATAATAAGATCTATGTCAATGGTGTTGATGATACATCTGGTTACTATGGAACTGCAACTAATGGTGACCTCAGCTACAACTCAGACTGGAGCTTTGGTGGAGGATATGGGGACACTTTCAACTTCCTCTCAGGAGAAGGATGGTACCCCGGTTATCTTGATGAGATTCGGTTCTCAACCACTGCTTTATCCGCAGGATGGATATCAACTGACTACAAGATTCAGGGCAGTCCCTCAGTATCTGTCGGATCTG
>JAEOST010000576.1 GCA_016840245.1 Candidatus Thorarchaeota archaeon | reverse complement strand
TGGTGAGTTCATGCGTGTTATAGGATATGCGGCTGGGATTCCTCTGGAGATTCCCAGAGACGCATACCTCTCTTTCTTTAACAGTCCATACATTGGTCATGAACTCGGGACTGCAATGGATGTCTATCCTGCTAATTCAGAATGGAATGGACCTGCATTTTCACCTGTAAGTGGAGAAGTTGTAAAGATACGGAAAGTACAGATGGGTAGATCCCGGTCTTTTCCTACTGATGACTTTGATTACGGAATTGCCATCCAACCTGAAGGCGAGTCTGACAAGATAGTTCGCATACTTCATTCACAACCATCTGTCAAAATTGGTGATAGAGTAGAGATAGGAGATGAGATTGGTCAGCTCATTCGTTCAAGATACTTTAGTTACTGGACCGGACCACATTATCATGTTGAGGTGATGGACTTTGACAACTTCAGGCGGTCCAGCAAATCTTTCCCCTTGACCCTTAAACAAGAAGATATCAGAATCGTAAAGTCCCGAATGGCTGACGAATTAATCTGTGAAGTTGCATCTGTGACAGATGACATATTGATAGCTACCTCAAAGTATCTTGGATTTGTCCACTACGGGAAAATGATTGGACATATTGCGAATAGTCACAATGAATTACCTCTAGGATTAATCGATGCTGGTCTCCCTCATTACAAGTATGGTTCAATAATTGGAGACTTCTCTACGATTGTTCGAAATGAGGTGTTTGTATGGGACCAGATAGTTGGGGATGTGGAGCGGTCAATATTGGGTCATACCCAATTTCGTACTTTCAAATATGGGTGTCCATATGTTGACGAGTCTCCTGCTTTAGGAATCTCGTATCACATATACTCAGGACGTCAAGCAATTCGAGACCGTCCTCCACTCTTCATTATACCTCCTGAACGCGGTTCATTCAACGATCTTCTGAGTGATGGCGATATCTTCACATTGTCATTCAGAAACATTTCTACGTGAGTTGCATCGACATGATTAAAGCCTGATGGCATAAGATGTGTGTGATGACGCGAGTCGAACTTATCCGCCTTTCAATTGGAACAGCAATTCAAGCTGGTTTAGAGGAGGGTAAGTCAGATCCAAATTTCACGACAGCTTTTATGATGACCTACAGTGACTCAAAATGTTCAGCCAACTGTGCCTTCTGTCCTCAAGCACAGGGTAGTCAATCTTCTCCACATTTATTGTCAAGAATTGGATGGCCCTCATACAAGATTGACGACTTCATGAACGTTGATGGAATGGATAGTCGGTTTGTTCGTGGCTGTATTCAGTCATTAAACTATCCAGAAGTCGTTGAGGATGTTTTGGAAATCGCATCTTCATTCAGACAAAAAACCAACCTTCCATTATCTGTCTGTATTCACCCACTACAGGAGTCTGATATGGTACGTCTTCGAGATGCAGGAGTAACCCAAATTGGAATTGCATTTGATGCATGTACTCCTGAGTTATTTGACAGAATCAAAGGGGCACATCAAAACGGACCCTATCAATGGGACAAGCACAAACATGCCCTCAAGACAGCTCTCAACGTCTTTGGAATGGGCAATGTAACAACACACTTGATTGTAGGACTTGGTGAAACAGAAGAAGAGGCTGCACGGTTCATTCTGGAAATGTATTCTCTTGGTGTGACGGTTGGCCTTTTCGCCTTTACCAGCATACGAGGTACATCATTGGAGAACACTCCACAACCAGATATGGGTTCATATAGACGTCTTCAGGTTCTGCGATATTTGACACATAATAGACTCTTGAGCTCTGAATTCATCCATTTCGATGTAGATGGTCGAATTCAATTTCAAGTGGAAACGGGTTGGTTGAAAGAAACACTTTCAGGTGGAACTGCATTTCGCGTGTCAGGTTGCGAAGGATGTAACAGACCGTATTACAATGAACGGCCAACAGGCCCAATGTATAATCATCCTCGACCACTATCTAAGGCTGAGATAGAAGAAGCCTTATCTGACACGGGATTCGTGTAGAATCTCAAAGTACTTGCGATTCGAGGAGTGGCCATAACCATGGAGGAGATTCGATTCCTGGACATCGAAGAAAATACTGCATACATGAATATGGCTATTGATGAAGCTATCATGTTAGGTCTCAAAGAGGGGAAGTCACCTCCAACATTCCGACTCTATCGGTGGCGGCCTTCTGCTGTTTCGATTGGGACTTTTCAGAGTATGACTGATGAAGTGGATCTGACTTATTGTCAGGAGAACGGGATTCATTACATAAGGAGAATCACAGGGGGCGGTGCGGTCTATCACGATTATACAGGTGAGATTACCTACAGTATTATACTACCTAGAGGTCACAGGCTAGTTCCCCCTGATATCATCAAGTCGTATGATGTTCTCTGTTATGGTATTGTCAAGGCTTTAGAGCAACTGGGGATAGACTCGCAGTTCAAACCAATCAATGACATAGTAACTGGTGGTAAGAAGATTTCTGGTAATGCACAAACCAGACGCCACTCCTGTGTCCTTCAACATGGCACTACACTTCTCGACTTAGATGTACGGGTAATGTTCTCTATACTGAAGGTCCCGGCGGAGAAGATATCTGACAAGATGATTGCTGATGTTAAGGAGCGAGTCACATCAATCCGTGATATTCTTGGACGAGATGTATCAATGAGTGAACTTCGTGCTTCACTGGTGCAGGGATTCCAAGAAGCACTGGATGTAGACCTTGTCAAGGGTGAGATGACTTCTGAAGAGACTTCAAGAATGCAAACCCTTGCTCAAGAGAAATACTCCACCGACCAATGGAATCTGTCAAGATAGGAGATTGGTAAGCTATGAAGACTAGTAGCTATAAAGTGCCAGATGGAAAATTGATCAAGATACGTCTGGACATTGAAGATGGTACGCTTACATCAATTTCCATAATGGGTGACTTCTTCCTTCATCCTGAAGAAACCATCGTAACAATAGAAGAGAATCTAGTTGGCATTGCTCCATCTACTGAAAGTATCACCGCATGCATTGATGAAATACTAAATGCATCTGGGGCTCAGCTGATTGGGGCTGAGGCTAGAGACATAGCTCACGCAATAATACTTGCACTGGAGATGGATTGAATTTCATCTGCGTGCTTTGAACTCAAATTGTCTTTCATACATCTCGCTAAGTTGTGACAACGTTGTGACATCCTTGGAAGTCTTGTCTTCACGTATGCGTTTTATTCTCGCAAATCTTAGAGCCATTCCTGACTTGTATGTCGGACTCTCTTGAATCTCTGAAGCCAATACTTCAACAACGATTTCAGGTCGGACGAATACAATGCCTCTCTCTCTACTAGTTTCTAACTCTAGGAGGGTCTCCGTAATCTCACCAAACTCTTGGTCAGTTAGACCCTTGAATGTCTTACCAACCATCCTCAACTCTCCTGTGTCCTCATCCCTCACTGCAAGATGATAATCGGATAACCACTTGCTTCTTCTCCCATATCCCCACTCAGCTGCAATGATTACCAAGTCAAGTGTATCCAGAGTGTGTTTTACTTTGAACCATAGTTTACCTCGAACACCTGGTATGTATTTTGAGTCAAGTTTCTTTGCCATGACTCCCTCGTGTCCGAGTTCCTTACTCCGTTCGAAGAACTTCATTGCTGCCTCTATATCAGATGAAACAAGGGTCTCAGTTTGGTACTCAGTCGGAACAATGGAGATGAGCTTCTCTCTTCTACTATTGTAAAGGTGGTCAACTAGATCTTCATCATTTAATTTGAGAATATCGAATAAGAATAGATGAAGACGCACGTCTCTCTTTGCCTCCTCTATATCCTGAGTTCTGCCAAATCGTCTCATAACAACTTGAAATGGATATGGACGACCCTCCAGATCAACAGCCACAATCTCTCCGTCAAGAATAGTACACTCAACATCTACATGCTCTAGAATCATGTCAACTACTTCCGGAAGACCTTCGGTCACATCTTCCAGTCGTCTAGAATAGAGGTTAACTTGTTTACCCTTCTTATGATTCTGAACTCTAGCGCCATCAAATTTGTATTCAATAGCTAGCTCTCCAATTTCTGAAGATAGTT
>JAEOST010000575.1 GCA_016840245.1 Candidatus Thorarchaeota archaeon | reverse complement strand
GCAAATCGTCTTGCATCAAATTCCCTTCTTGAAGCAGCTGTTATGGCTAGCTACGCAGCTAAATCTGCATTAAATGACCTTCAAAATGACATTCCCAAACTCAAGATACCAGAGTGGGATCCAGGCGAAGCAACTGATGCGGATGAGCTTGTAGTCATCTCTCACATGTGGGATGAGATTAGAAGAATCATGGCTAACTATGTTGGTATAGTAAGGTCTCAGAAGCGATTGATTCGAGCTCGTAATCGAATAGGGTTCATAGCTAAAGAGATCAATCAGTTCTATTGGGATTTCAGAATCAACAAGGACCTCCTCGAGCTCAGAAATATCGCCCTGGTGGCTGAACTGATTATCAAGATGGCAAGAATGAGAAAAGAATGCAGAGGTGCACATTACAACAAGGACTTTACTGGTGAATGGACTGAGGCTGTTGACACTATCCTAAAGAAGGGCTTTCTACCAATTGATTCCTGACTGGTGGAAGAAAATGGATAGAAAGGAACACGCGCTATCGTTCATGTTACCCATAACAGTAGCCATCATTGTTCCAATCCTTTTGATGTATCTTGGTCTCTCGTATGATCCATGGTTTGTATGTCCTCCTACTTTCAATATCATTTACTTTGTGACTGGTATATTGGTCATTATTGCAGGATCAATTCTCCTCGTCGGTACTATCAGGATGTTCGCACAAATTGGTGAAGGAACACTGTCTCCATTACATCCAACAAAGTATCTGGTAGCTGAAGGAGTATATCGACATGTTCGAAATCCGATGATTACAGGAGTACTTCTCATTCTTCTTGGTGAAGCGATTCTGTTCTTCTCAATATTCATCTTCGGATGGTTTCTTTTCTTCTTTGTTGGTAATCATGTCTATTTCATAAAGTCCGAAGAACCTGGTCTTGTGAAACGGTTTGGGGATGGGTATCTGATTTACATGAAGAATGTTCCACGGTGGATCCCAAGAAGAAATCCTTGGTCACCACCTTTCCCATCTAGTGATGACCAAGTGCCCTGAATTCCGAAATCTGCCTACCTGATGCCCTCTGCGGTGATGGCTACCGCCATTTCATGTCTGGAGACCACCATATTCCAAATCTTCTGTTTGAGATAGTGAAGATAGACACTTCACTTTCCTCCAACTTTGGCACTAACAGATTGAGCCAATTTTAACGCGATACCCTCAACCTCAGAAACAGTACCGAGTTTTCCATCCATCAGTGCACTATAGGCTTCCATGTCAAAGTGACCATGTCCTGATAGATTGAACACGATAACGCGTTCCTCGTTCTTCTTCTTGGCATCAAGAGCCGAGTCAATAGTTGCTTTGATTGCATGTGCTGATTCTGGTGCAGGAATGATTCCTTCTGCACGAGCGAAGAGGATGCCAGAACTCAATACATCTGTTTGTTCGTATGTCTTTGGTGTGATTCTTCCTTCGTTCTTCAATACACTGAGAAGTGGAGCCACACCGTGGTATCTGAGACCTCCCGCGTGTATCTTCGGGGGTACAAAATCGGCACCAAGGGTATGCATCTTGACTTTTGGTGTCAAACCTGCAGTATCACCGAAATCGTAGCGATATTCACCCTTTGTGAGCGAGGGACACGCAGTTGGTTCTGCTGCAATGTATTCGACATCCTTGAACTTGTCGTCTACAAGGAATGGAATTGCAATTCCTGCGAAATTGCTTCCTCCACCTACACAACCAATGATGACATCAGGGGTTTCATCAACGGACTCTAACTGCATCATTACTTCTTGTCCAATCACAGATTGGTGTAACAATACATGATTAAGAACTGAGCCAATTGTATACTTGGTGTTCTCATTTTTGAGGGTGTCCTCCAATGCTTCACTGATAGCTATTCCAAGTGAACCTGGATGGTTTGGATCTTCCGCACTTAGCTTTCTTCCAAAATCTGTCAAGTTTGAGGGACTTGGAACCACATTTGCACCATATGACTTCATGAGTGTTCCACGGTATGGTTTCTGTTGGTAACTGATTCTCACCATGTAGACCATGGCTTCGATACCAAAATGGGCACATGAAATGCTAACTGCAGATCCCCATTGTCCCGCTCCAGTTTCAGTCGCTAACCGCTCAACTCCTTCCTCCCGAGCATAGTACGCTTGAGCAAGAGCAGTGTTGAGCTTATGACTCCCTGTAGGGGATACATCCTCACGCTTGTAGTAAATTCTTGCAGGTGTCTTTAGAACCCTTTCAAGTCCTACTGCTCTTTGAAGAGGTGAAGGTCTCCCATATCTAATGAGGCCCTCTCGAACCTCTTCAGGTATTGGTACTCTCTTATCGCTAACCATTTCCTGTCGCACACATTCTTTCGCGAAAATAGCCTCTAATGCCTGAGGTGGCAATGGCTCGTCATTCGCTGGATTGATAGGTGGCGACAATGGTGTTTTCAGATATGGAAGTATGTTCACATAATTTCGTGGCATATCTTCGATATCTAACATAATTCTAGTATGTTGTCTTTTCATGGTTTATTGTCTCCAGACAAAAAGATAGGGCCACTTTCAAGAATTGGGCGGAGTTCCCCCGCTAGGAGTTTGGAAACGCATAATCCTACCCGGATCCCCACAGAGTTCGCACGGGGGAAGAGAAAGAGCGCAAGGATAATGCTAGTGCTCAATAATGAACGAGCTGAACGGTCCTTCTCTGTGGAAGGACCCAATGCCATTGGCCAGAGCACACACGCATTATTTTCAATCCTTGAAAGTGGTTATCCGCTTGCCAAGAGATTGCCTTTTAAACATTACGCAGAAACGTGCATCAATGCACACTTTGGTACATCGCATCTAGACAACAACCTGTGAGCTTCTGAGATTAAATGGATAAATCCACACAAGATTACATGAGAACCAACGATAACTTAGTGACCACGCCGACAATCGAAGCTGAAGAAAG
>JAEOST010000574.1 GCA_016840245.1 Candidatus Thorarchaeota archaeon | reverse complement strand
CATGAAAGTGATCCACTAGCTAACCTGATACTGCAAGCTATGATGGGTGCTATGTAGGAGGATTCTCAATGGTTAAGAAGATAGCCGTCATTGGTTGCGGACTCATGGGCTCAGGAATCACCTATGTTTCAGCTTGGAATGGTTATCAAGTTGTTATGGTTGATATCAAGCAGGAGTTTGTAGACGCTGGTCTCGAACGAATCCGAAATGATGTCATGACTGGAATTGACAAAGGTAAGATGTCAATGACTGAGGCTGAGGGTCTCATAGGCAGGGTCAGTGGTACAACAGATGTTGAAGCTGCTGTGAAAGACGCTGATCTCGTTATTGAAGCCATCTTTGAGAACATGGATGTCAAGAAGGAAACCTTCGCGAAGGTTGACAAAGCTGCTCCACCCCATGCAATTCTTGCTACAAATACATCTTCACTGAGCATCGACGAACTAGCAGCGTCCACTGGACGACCCGACAAGTTTATCGGGATGCACTACTTCTCACCTGTTCCAGCAATGAAACTACTGGAATTAGTTCTTGGTGAAAAGACTAGTGAGGAAACAATTGCGATAGCTATTGCAGTTGGTGAGAAACAGGGCAAGACCACAGTGACGGCAAAGAATAGTCCCGGTTTCATTGTTAATCGGCTACTCATGCCGGTGATGCATGAAGCACTAGTCCTCTATGAAAAGGGAGTTGCTACAAAGGAAGAGATTGACACTGCTATGGTGAGCATAGGCAAAGCCGCAGCAGGACCTTTCACTCTCGGTGACTTTGTAGGGCTTGACATTGCATTCAATGCAATGAGCACTCTCTATCGAGAGATTGGTGACTGCTTCAAACCACCAGAAGTCCTCAAGAGTCTAGTTGATGCAGGGCATATTGGAATGAAATCCAAGAAGGGCTTCTATGACTATGGTGCAACTGTCACTGAGCCAGAACCACCAAAAGGTGCTGATCCCAACGCGTTGGTTGAACAAATCAACGTCATGGGAGTACGTGAAGCCTGCATCCGTGTTGATGATGGAATTGCCTCCAAGGAAGACATCGATATGGCAATGAAGCTTGGTGCAAGTTGGCCAATGGGCCCCTTCGAGATGCTTGAAGCATTTGGAAAGGACAAGGTTCGTTCAATTCTCGAAAAACTCCATGGTGAGCTTGGTGAATGCTACAGCGTTCCCAAGATGCTGCAGTAAGTACACTCGATGAAGGCAGGGATTTCCCTGCCTACTACATTTTTTCAGATTCTTTTCACCAGATACGGCAGAGGTCGTTATGTGTATCCTTTATAAGTCGGGCACATCACAGACCACTCCTAGTCTCTAGAGGTGGAAAAAATGCCAGAATTCGAGACAATGTTATATTCAAAGGAAGGTTCCTTCCTCTCCCCAGTAAAGAACACTGCAGTCATCAAGTTCAACAGACTTGATGCACTTAATGCAATCAATGACCAGTTCATTCAGGACTTGAACGATGCAATAACTGAGGCTGAAAAGGACCCAGATGTCCGATCTTTAGTTGTTGCCTCAGCGCACGAGAAGGTCTACTGTACTGGTGCTGACTTGAAAATGGCCCAAACACTGTTCGGCGAAATCGATAAGGTGGGTGATCTTGTTGCTCAAGGACAGGCTGTATTGGATAGATTAGCAACTCTGGAAAAGCCAACAATTGCTGCTGTCAATGGACTATGCCTTGGTGGTGGTCTGGAGATTGCACTAGCCTGTGACATCAGAATCTGTGAAACTGAAGCAAAGTTAGGTACACCTGAGGTCAGCCTTGGACTCATTCCTTCATGGGGTGGCTGTGTACGGCTCCCACGAGTTATCGGTCTAGGAAAGGCAATGGAGATGATCCTGACTGGTGGACAAGTCACTGCACAAGAAGCGTTAGACATCGGTCTAGTCAGTAAGGTTGTATCCAAGGATGAACTTCTCAGTCAAGCCATGTGGTATGGTGCGAAAATTGGCGGTAATGCGCCTATCGCACTCAAGCTAGCAAAGAAAGCCACACATATGTCATTTGAAGAAGAATATGAGGACAATCTCAAGTACGAGGTTGAAGCAACAATAGAGTGCTTCAAGTCAAAGGACCTGGCTGAAGGAATCGCAGCCCTTCTTGAGAAGCGTCGCGGTAAGTTCACTGGAGAATAGTTTCTTACATTGGTAGACCCCGACAAAGTTCGGGGTCTTCCTCTTGTTTTTCTTCCATTCATGCTCTCCAAGAATTAACAGTGTATCTTCTTTCATCCTTGAAGCCTAATGATTGGTATAGTCTTAGCGCAGAATTATCCAGTGTTACATCGAGCTTTACCTGTTGTATTTCAGGCTCATCCTTGAGAATCTCAAGAAATGAATATACAAGAAGTGTTTTACCAAGTCCTTTTCTTCTATGAGCAGGAGCTATACAAACATCAGGAATGTACGCAGCGTGCTCTGGCGTTATTGTTAGAAAGCAAACACCAACGATTTCTCCATCTTTCTTCAGTACCTTGGAATATGGTGCCTTATACGTACCATACTGACTGTTCATGATATTCTCGACAAGCAGCTCGCACGCTTCATTTGTACCAAAGAACTCTGGAAAGACCTCTACGTCCACATTCCCGATATTGGCAGTGAACATAAGCTGTGCAACTTCCTTCTTCATGTGTTCATCAAACGTATCGAACTGATATCCGTGTGGGAGAACTAGTTCCTCTAATTCCGTAATTGTAATCCTCTCTACTGACATATGGGATCTATCGAACTTCTGAAAACCTCTCTCACTAAGGAGACGTATCACATTGGAAGGTACATGCGGTGGTTCTCCTACTCTCACGAAAGTTCCAATCTCTGATAGGTGCTGGAATGCTGTATTGAATAGCTCCCTATCAACCTCATCTGCCCGTGAATCCTCTGAGTAGATAATGTGTATCCTTCTACTAGTTAAGCCGAACAACACTACTCCAGTGACTTCATTTTCATCATAATACGCATATCCACCAACCTGCTCACGCTCAAATCCAAGCTGAAACCTCTCTTTCAGGGGCGGTCCATCCTGATTTTCATCAAGGACTTCAGTAAACCTGTCTAGAATCCCCTCAATATCACAGAATGTTTCCAAATCGATTGGCCTAATCATGACTTATTCGTAAATAACCACTACAATAGTGGTTTTCATTCACGCAATAATCGGAACTACTCTATGTACTCGTCAAGGGCGTTAGTGATTGCTCTGAATATCCCTCGTAAGCGAATAGATTCCACGCCTGTTGCCATGATGATTTCGTGCTCTTCCCTGTCCGGGCAAAGCTCAAGACAAGCAAGGTATACAGTTGCAGCTGCATACCCAACAGGGTCGTAGTCGTCCCATTCGATTTTCTTGTCCCTTGTCAATTCCAGAATTTCCACAGCTCTTGATGCAACATCCTCAGCAAGATTCAAGGCTGAGATTACAACAGGGACATATTCTATAGCGTCTTTAGCAGATTTACCAGAGTTATATCCCTCTGCTGTAAGACCTCTGACTCTCTTCCAAACCTCTGTGAGTAGTAACCATGTAATTGGAGTACCCATCGCTATGAATGCACCTGTAGTGTACTCAAGACTTGGGATTTGAATCCGTGCTAGGAGACCACCAACTAATGCGAGTGCAAATGGTGGTAGCATGAGAGTAGTGAATGTCCTGTCCATGGCCCAGCTTCTTGGACTTCCTATCTGGACAATAGCTATAGCTAGGGGTGTCCAGATTGTCAGAAATGCGAATAACAGGAGTTGTAGTTGAAATGAAAATACTATTGGTTGCATCAGGCTTCCCTCGGTCCAAGTGAGAGTCACTGAGAGGGGTGCCCAGAGCGCATCGTGTTGCTCTAGTCCGTATCTCGTTGTTGTTGTCATAAACCATGGTAGTAAGTAACTTACAACTAGCAAAGCTAATGGTATAATCCTTGGATCAATCCAGGATCTCTTCAAATATGTCACATGCATCATCAGTGCAATTCTGACTGAGAATACAATCAACAGTGCCGCACCAAGGATGATAAGCTGTAGTTCTAACACTGTCAGAGTCATCCCATATACAGTCAGATAGTCATACTCCTTTTCGAAAACGAGGTCTTCTGTAACATCCACAAGAATGCGAACCTCCTCTTCTGGGTCGTCTATCTGTTGAGTATCCACCTGAACAGTGAGATTTCTATTTGCTCCTGGAATATAGATGGCGTGAGGCAGTGAGGCACTTATGGGACCAATATCGTATAGTAACTCTTCATCAAAACCAACTCGGACGTAGAGTCGGGGTAGCCTTGGAGAAACCTCCATTGCCAGACGAATCGTTGTCAATTTGACTGTAACTGAGACCCGATTATTCTCTGCTATTGTGAAACTAACCGGTATAATCTCACTCCATGATGTATTTCGCATGTTAGTTCTTGCCCAGTATGCCTCTCCACTATATGACCCAGGAACAAGATAGACAACCATATCTGCCATTCTAGGAACGACATATCCAAATGAATGATTTCCGGTGGTTTGTGTGAGGTTAAGTACAACGGGGTATGCCATTTCAACTGTTAGTGGATTTTCTAATAATGAATACTCTTCAGCGGATTGAATATCGATTGTAACAGGACATAATGTTTCATTTGAGGTTGCGGTTAGTTCCAATTCGATTGTACGAATCACGGTCTCATCGTCTTCATTTGACGTAAACCAAAGCGATGCTTCACATATCCAATCGTTTGTGTGCACCCTTTCCATTGCGAGTGAAGGTGAATACAAAGATACGTTTTCTACTCCTCCTTCAACCTTTATCAGATGGGTGAATACATAGTAGTCAAGACCCACATGCAGAGTGATGTTCTCAGTTACTGTAGATCTAATCGTACTTGTAATTGTTATATCATTGTAATCATACAATGGTAGTGCAAAGTATGCCATATCCTCTAAGGCTATTGATTCATCTAGGATAGTGATCTCATTAGTTGTCGTGAATGTTTCAATCTCAATAACCTGTCCGGTCGAACCACCCACAGCATCTCCTGCTCTGATGTTAGAATCGGTAGATACTCTTCCTCCTTCTGCGAGCAATGTATTGCCCGAGGCGAAGAATAGTATTAGGAACACGATAATGGTGATGTTAAGTAACATCCCGAGTCTAGATCGACTAAGTAGATTTCTAAGTGGAGTCGTCATCCCTTGTACCTGTTTCAGCGCTGGGTATCGGTCAGTAATAAGTGTTGATGACCCACTAACCTCAATTTCGACAGAAATTATTACATCACAGTTTCGTTGCTTCTTCATATCTTTTTAGGGCATCCTGTGCTATCTTCTCCAAACTCTCAGATATCCGATCATAAGTTTCCTTGAATGAATCTTCGTGACACTCTGAATAGCCATTCGGATGAAAGTGTGCAACTAATTTTCCTTTCTCATCTAGAATTCGAAACGTTGGCCTCGGTCTTGGTCCAGGAATTGGGTCTTTAGGAATGCGAGGTGGTATAACTTCAAGAACGTATTCTCCCTCACAAATTTCTTTGAATACTCGAGGGAACGCCTCTTGCCTTGCATCATCCATGGCTTGATAACGTGGATGCTTTACCATAATTAAATCCCTTTACTCATCTAACAAGTCCCCTGATTAAGGTTCGCGCATCAAGCTAGACTTAAGGGCAAAGCGTCAACCTTAAGACTCTGTACTGAATAGTACGAAGAATCCGAATAGTAGACAATTGGGAGCTGCGCCGGTCATCGAGGCAGGCTCACCCCACGGAGGATATAGAAAATGGTAAGAAAAGTTGCTATAGTAGCTGGCGGTCATAGCAAGTTTGGCAAGCGAAAAGATGCTACTATGAGAGAACTTTGTGCTGAAGCCTACAAACCAATTTATGATGAAGGCATCACACAGGATAAAATTGATGCGTCAATTCTCTCATACGCTGCATCACAGTTCACTGGTCAGGGTGCTGGCTCCGCGCTTATAGCTGATTATATTGGACTTCAAGGTCGACCACATCTTAGGTGTGAATCTGCCTGTGCCACAGGGACTGCGTCTCTGCGGTCTGCATATGGTATGGTTGCCTCAGGTCTGTATGATGTAATGCTTGTACTTGGAGTCGAGCAGATGAACCGCGTTTCTTCAGGCACTGCGACAGAGTATATGTCACAGGCCGGAGATATGAGATGGGAGTATCCCTATGGTATCTCATTTCCCGCGTTCTATGCACTGATGGCTTCTAAATACATGAGTGAGTATAATATGTCTCATGACATACTTTCAATGATTTCAGTGAAGTCACATCACTATGGTGCTCAGAATCCCAAAGCACACCTTCCAAAAGAGGTTCCTCTTGAGGAGGCTAAGAATGCGGTACCAATCTGTAGACCCCTTAACCTCTATGATTGCAGTCTCATCACTGACGGCTCGGCAGCTGTGGTAATTGCAGCTGAGGATCGTGTCAAGGAATTCACAGATCGACCCATGTGGATAAAGGGAATTGGAGCTGGTGCCTCAGAGATGATGATCCAAGACCGAAGCTCACTGACATCAATTCCAGGAGCTAAGTATGCTGCAAAGGCTGCCTATGATATGGCTGGTCTTGGACCTCAAGATATGAACATGGCCCAAGTGCATGATTGCTTTACGATTGCAGAGCTTATCGCATACGAGGACCTTGGTTTTGCTGAGCCTGGCAAGGGTCCAGAACTTGTTGAGAATAAGGAAATCTATCACGAAGGACGCATCCCTGTCAACTGTGATGGTGGTCTCAAAAGCAAGGGTCATCCATTGGGTGCAACTGGAATCTCAATGACCTATGAGGTCATGAAGCAGATGAGGGGCGAGGCTGAGAACTCAACTCGTCAGATTAAAGATGTGAAACATGGTCTCGTTCACAATGTCGGACAATCCGGACAGTTCGTCAATGTGTTCATCTATGAGAGAGGTTGGTAATCATGGCAGAGAAGAAAGAAATCTATCTTGGGTATACAACTGACAAGGCAATTACGCCTTGGCTGTTTGAGTTCATGCTAGCATTGGATCAAGAAAAAATCTTGAAGTCCATATGCAAAAGTTGCAACGCTGAGTTTCTTCCACCACGTCAACACTGTCAGAACTGCATAAGTGAGACCGAGTTTGCAGAGTTCACAGAACGTGAGGCTATAATTCACTCCTTTGTAATTGTGGACTTCCCTCCAGACAGTCTCTCATCGAGAGCACCGTATGTCGTAGCAATTGGTGAGTTTCCATCTGGTCTAAGGTTGACAGCTCACATCACAAACTTGATGGGTATGCCTGAGGTTGGAATGCCAATCAAGCTCGGATTTGACAGGATTGATGAAAAGAAGATAACCTACAAGTGGTTAGTATAGTCAGAATTTGGAGGATGGGTAGAAAATCCCCAATCCTCTTTATACTTTTTCTAGTACATGTTCATCATCGAAATGTGTGTGCATCTTAATATAATAGCGAACTCTCTCCTTCTCCTCCTGAACCAGTCTTGGATTCAAATCCATAATGCGTCTCAGTGTAGATAGTTTCTTTCTGTCATTTGGAGGGGCTTGAAGACCAAGTCTAATTGCATTCAGGGTTCCTTTTGTGGTTATCACCCACTTTGCAGAAATTCTACCAGAACCCTCACTTAGACTAACTTCTTCGAAATATTCGTGCATATCCACCCCAATTGATTCAATCATTACCTTCTCATCCATCAGGAGTGAAGGTGGATTGCCGTATATGATGTCGTAAAGTTCCTGAGCCAGCACTTGTGTATCTCGGTCTTCCGAGTTCATTAACTCTTCAAGTTTTGATAAAGCTATCACACGGTAGTGTTGGAGTCTATCAGGATTTCCATAGTTCTTGCTTCTCTGAGTTCCATAATTGTAAAAGAGATCAATCAACTCTTTCCTCAAAATTGGGGCGTTCTCATAACTATCAACTTTGTTTCCACTGTGAAGTACAGTTGACCTTCCGATACCAATAACTAATGCGGTTTTATGCTCTGGAATGACCCATCCCTCTTCAGGAATCACATCCTGAATGTATGCAATCTTCACCTCATATGGCCCATACTTAATAAACCCAGGTAGTCGCACTCCCTGTAATACCTTGTCGCCTATAGGCATCCCTAGTTTTACTAGAAGTCTACCAATAACAGCTGGCAATGATATTGCATTAACTCTGTTTTCAGTAGCATCAAACTCAGTGACTCTAACCCTTCCCAACAGAGAGAGTATCTGTTTTACTATCTCTCTGCGGTCCCTGTCCTTCTCGGAATAGATAACTTGGTAATTTTCACTAATTGAGCCATCTGAGGCAATCGTAGCAAAGAGTCTGGCCATCAGTATCTGGAAGTCCAAGTCTGAGAGAAATCTTGGTTGTCTTATCTGACCCCTCTCACCAATATATCTGATGTACCGCTCCACGTCAGACAGTTCCTTTCCGATGACATCTAGGATGAACTTCAGCGTATTTCCATTCAGGTAGTCCGTACCAAATCTCAGGTCGCTGTAT
>JAEOST010000573.1 GCA_016840245.1 Candidatus Thorarchaeota archaeon | reverse complement strand
ATTCTTTGAAACTGTTGTGAATATGCTTGCATCTGCAATTGAGAAGATACGTACTGAACAAGCCCTTTCTGAAAGTGAACATAAACAACGTGTCTTTCTTGAGAAATTACTCGAGGGAATCGTAGTTCTCAATGATGATGGAATAGTCTACATCAACCCGAGGGCTTTAGAAATAATAGGGGTGCCAGTTGAGGAAAGGGGTAGATATTCAATAGAAGACGGCTTTTCGTATATTCATCCAGACGATTTACAATTAGCTCTCTCTCTATTTTCAGAAGTAAAGGAAAAGGGAGAATTTGGAAAACAGGCAGAATTTCGTTTTATAGCGAGGGATGGAGCCACCAAGTATGTTGAAACATTCACTCAACAGGTTGAGTATGAAGGAGCCTCTGCCATTCAAGTAATCCTTCTTGACATCACAAATCGCAAATTAGCAGAACGAGCACGAGAGAGTGAACAGACTGCGTTTCGAATTATTGCGGAAGCAGCTATGAGACCTACAAGTATCGCTGAATTTTGTGGACAATCGCTCAAGGGCTTAATGGATATACTGCAATATGACATTGGAACCTTTGGTCTTTTTGAAATAGATCAGAAGTTAGTCAGACCAATAGCAGCATTTGGGATAGATGATAAGATAAGAGAGTCATACATCAGAGAAAGATCAATTGATGATGAAATCTCAATGGTATCTACAGTTGCTCGAACTGGCGAAGGTTTGTTCATAGAAGATATGAGTAATCATCCAGTATTCGGACAAAAGAGGATTGTACAAGATTTAGGAATACAGACCGCAATAACATGGGCTGTGCCTAGTTCTACGAGTAATGAGAAGTTAGGTATCATTCAACTAATGCATCGCGACAGAAAGTCTTTGGCAGAAGGGGACATACAATTCTTTGCTACATTTGCTAGAATGATTGGAAACATCCTAGAGAGAAAGAAGGCTGAGCAATTATTGGTTGAGAGTGAAATACGAAATAGGACTGTTCTCGACATTTCACCAGACGCATTTTTTGTTACCGACTTGCTAGGCAGGTTTACCATGGTAAATCAGCGAGCTCTTGAGATGTATGGGTCGGATGATGAGCAAGACGTTTTGGGGAGATTTATAATTGAAGTAATTGAGCATGATGAATTCGACGACGCTATTGAAGCTCTTGCATCTACCAGAGAAACAGGAATTCAAAGAGGATTAAACTTCAATCTCAGGAGAACAGATGGGTCAACCATTCCGGTTGAGGTCAACAGTTCATTACTCAAAGACTCAGAAGGAAACCCAGTGGAAATAATCGCTACAGCGAGAGATATCTCCTACAGGTTAGCATCTCAAAAGGCTTTGAAAGACTCAGAGAGAAGATACAAGACTCTAATTGAGAGTTCAGCTCAAGGAATTATCATCACATTCGGAATTCCTCCGAAAATTGTCTTTGCAAATAAGACAATGCAGTCCATCACAGGTTACAACTACGAAGAGATTGTAAACTTTTCAGGTGAAGAGATTATGGACTTAATTCATCCTGAAGACAGGGAGGAAGTTTTGAGTTCCTTATCTCGCACATTGGAGAGCGTGAATATACGTCCGTTTATCGAGGTTAGGGTTAGAAGAAGAGATGGCATGTATATTTGGGTTGAACTGGCAGGGAGAACTATTGAGTGGGAAGGGCAAAAAACATTGCAAGCAACCTTTATTGATGTAACCTCGAGAAGACGAGCTGAAGACGAAAGTACTCGACATCAACGTGAACTTGAGCTTTACGCTACCCTACTCCAACATGATATAGGAAACGATCTGCAACTGATGATGCAGTATGCAGACATGGCAGAAGCACATTTGCAGAGACAGAATCCAGATGCAGGTAGAATGCTCGAGTCTCTTCGTGCTGTTGCTGAGCGAACTGGATTACTATTACGCACATTTGCATTCAGACAAGATCTTGTAGATCATAGAATGGTGACATTACTAACACAGATAGTTGATCGGGCGAGAATTGCCCATCCAAACCTCAGGGTCTCAATGGAAGTCGATGAAGACGTGGGGACAGTTGAGGTCGCAGCTGGACGTCTCCTACCGATGGTCTTCGAGAACCTCATTCGAAATACAGCTGAATATGGGGGTGAATCAGTAGAAGTCATTCTGAAGGTGACACGGATTAATGGTGTTCTACATGTGAGAATCTCCGATGATGGTCCGGGAATTCCAGAGAGTATTCAAGAACACCTTTTCAAGAAAGGAGTCTCTACAGGTTCTGGTGGACTTGGTCTTTACCTCGCCAGACAGGTACTAAACGCCTATGACGGTAAAATCTCTCTAGTTGAAAGCGAGTTTGAAACCGGAGCGTCATTCCTTATTGAGCTGCCCATTATCCCCTGAGTCACTCAGGGACAAAAACACCACTCATAGTTGTAACCTCAAGACCCTCACTTCGAAGACGTTTGACAAAAGGGGCAATACCCACGGAGTCTGAGGAGATATGACCGGTAGCTACCAAATTTCCAGAGATCTCATCTTTGACAAGTTCTTTCTTGTCAGCTTGACCAAGATGCATGTAGAAGACTGTTGAATAGCCAGCATTGAAATATGCCTTCGCAACTCCGGCCCCACCATTTGTACCTCCAGCCATAGCAACCACCCAATTACCCAGAAGATTTTCTGCTGAACCAACATAGACCACAGGTTCAGTCATTCCAAGCTTGATCTCTGGAATCTCCTTGATTGCTAATAGAGCGTCTTTAACTTGAGGACGGTCTAGATTCTCAGTCGCGGTCCTAATTCGTTCGATGAATCGATTGCGACAGATGATATCAAGGGGGAGGTGAATGTTCATAAATGGCATTTCAAGCAAACGAGCAGCGGATGTCACTCTATCATAGTTGCTTACATGAATACCCATTCTTGATGCTTCCAATCGTGGACCAATCGCTTTCTCTGCAAGATGAGGAGGAATACCTGCTTCAACCATTTGCTCAATTTGAGTCAAGACAACCTTATCGAAGTTAATTCTAGCAGTGCCTCCTGGTGGATGGTGAGCAATCACAAGATCATACCCCAGTTGCTTTGCTAGCATCAATTCAGCGGTTGCCATATCTACGCCAATGAGAATACGTTTGATGTCTTCCCCTGCAACGTGAATAGCCGTGTCCCCGGGAATCTCATCAAGACCAGCCATCTCAAGAGCAATTTCCATAATTCGATTAGTATTCATTGTCATTCACCTACAATTCACATTTGGTCCCATTTTGCCACTAAAGAATGTCACGTTATCTACACTTAGATTTTGTAACTTCACACAGTAACATTGAATAAGCTTAGGTTACACACCCGCAAATCAGTTACAATGGGTTGGTCTACTATGTCAGAAAAAATCTATGTCATAAGCTGTAGTCAAGACCTCGTGAAGATGGGATTAGATCGAGTTAGGAGTAGTGTAGAGGGGCTCGAAGAAACAGAGATTTCCGTAGACTGGACGAGTATGAGATTGATTCCTGTAGTTGCTAAAGAGAAAATGGCTTTTCAAGAGGGACAATCCAATATTGTAGACATTCATCCTATTAACATCGCTGCCTACGCAATGGTGTTTCAGTCATTCTATGGTGCAAATGGAATGGGGCATCTAGCATGTGTTGGATCAATGGAATATAGGTCTTTCAAGGAAGAAAGAATTGCTGACAAGGCTATGTTCCAATCTAGAATAAAAGCCTCGGTTCTACCTGGTGATCTTCTTGGTCAGGTCATGGTGGTATCTGGGAAACCTAAGTAGAACTAGTTCACCGGATACGAATAAAAAGAAATGATTGCCAAGTCACATAACATCTTTCGCTATGAGATTTGGCCTACTACTTTTACTATGCTCACTCAATGAACTGAATAAGTCTGAGAGATCTATTTGACACGTCTGATAAACCAGATGAGTTTGTCACTCTCTTCAACTAACTCAAGAATTTCATTACCTGTACGTTCAGCCCAAGCTGGAAAGTCCTTCTTTGTACCGATGTCAGTAGCTGTGACTTTTAGTATCTCACCGATAGCAATCTGTTGGACTTCCTTCTTTGTCTTTAGAATTGGCATCGGACATCGTAGCCCACTAGCATCAAACTCACGTGCAACTTCATGGTCGGTCATTGTGCATCAAATCACGAATCATGCCATACTCGTTTTATGCATTGCGATGTCGCATTGAAACTAATCAACCATAGTTAAGCCAACATTCTGTAACTTTTATAAAATTCTGCTGTTCCTTTTCCGACATCCTTAAAACGATAGTGAATTAATTCGGACAAAAGTGGGTGAACCACAATGGCAGTCTTTGAACTACTACTATTCGTTCTCTTTGGCCTGAACTTCGCTTCGATGTTCTCAGGTTTCATGTTAGCAAGGAGAATGGGAATGTACCTAATGATGCAGGTCATGATGCTCATGTTAGCAATGTTCCTGGGTATGGGTGCTTTGATCTTAGGAATCACGGGACTACTTCCCGAACTACTCTACATTTTTGTCGTAGGTGATCTAATATTTCTCGTAATCGGCTTCCTCTTAGAATTTATTCAGATTGTACCAATTCTGATGAAGACGATGCAGGGTGCTCCAATGCACAGTGCACACATTACAAACTTGATTATGTCTGTGTTCTTCGCACTGGGATTTGTCTTGTTCTACGCTGATTTAACCCTACTCTAATGGAGATGAAAAAAAATGCCAACATTATACATTATTGGTCAATGGGGTCCTGAAGCAGCTGAGCGTTGCTATGGTCCATTTGTAACTGGCACCACTGCTCAGGCACAGGATGTCGAAGCAAACATCTTCTTGATGATGGACGCAGTCTATCTAATCAAGAAAGGAATCCCTGAGAAGATGAGGGCTCCTGGTTTTCCACCTCTTCAGGATTTGATTAAGACATTCCTAGATGAGGGCGGTAAGATTCAGGTGTGCTCCAACTCCTACGAGTTCCGTGGGATGAAAGAGGCAGACTTCATGGATGAGAGAATTGAGGTTGCTGGTGCAGCCACAATGATCGATGAAGTTCTCAAGCATGACAAGGTCATGTTCTTCTAAGACAACAACGATTCAAAATGAGTGGGCCACTGGCCCTCTCGTACTTCTTTTTCATTACCAAGAGTCTAAATGTACCTAGGTAATCAGTGGAGAAAGGTCTACGAGTCGAGCTTAGAAAATGGTTGAAATCGAGATTGAATACATCAGATTCCGAAGAAGGAATGAAACTCTTACGATTGGTATGGATGAGCGTGAGCTGAACCTTTCAAACTCTCGAATCCGCGACATCAATCTTGAAGGTCTTGCTGAATGTGACAATCTTGAGATTCTAGATTTGAGTAACAACAACTTGGAGAATATTGATCTATTACCTCTGTCATCATGCAGATCTCTGAGAGAAGTCGACCTGAGTGGAAATGAGTTATTCCGCGTGAAGACGGAGCCTCTTCGTCCCTGTGGGGAACTTGAGTCCCTTGACCTTTCAGAGAACTCTATGAGACATGTAGATCTCGATGTACTAGTAGCTTGTAACAAACTTACGCATCTCAATATCTCGAGCAATCACATTCATGAATTAGATCTCTCACCGATATCGTACTGTGGAAATCTTGTTCACCTAGATGTAAGCAACAATCAGTTGGAACGAATTGATCTTGCACCTCTGAGTGGGTGTCAACACCTGAGTACATTGAAACTCAACAAGAACTGGATTCGATTCTTGGATTCGGAACCTCTCTCCGCGTGCTCATCTCTGAAAGTGCTAAATATCAGTGAGAATCCCCTTGAACGAATCGACTTGTCAGGATTGTCGTCCTGCAAACAACTTGAAAACAT
>JAEOST010000572.1 GCA_016840245.1 Candidatus Thorarchaeota archaeon | reverse complement strand
TCATCAATTCGTCCAAATGCATTGTCAGACGTTGTATCAAAACCTACAGTGTTGGCCAGGTCAGTGGCTAACTTCTTCTGAACAGTGATAGGTACTTTTCGAGAAATGAAATCCAGCCTAACGTCTTTGCTTAAGTCAGTATAGCGTTTGACTAGGGGAACCAACATCTTTCGAAGGTCACCAAATAACTTCTCCACTTTGACCGTTGTAATTCCAGGTTCAGTTTCATCCATCAGTGCATCATAAGGGGTTTTTGCATCACTTCCCTTCATCACATATTCTGCTTTCGTTCTTGAAATATCAAGTAGTGGTTCAAGATCGGACTCGAACAATTTCCAGTTGTTCGTCTTCTTTGCTTGATTCCAAGAACGGGTTGCTACGACTCGCTGTTTCGCTTGCGCCTGAACTATATCTTCAGGAACTGCGATCATTTGGTTCAACCATCTTCGTGTAAGGAATACTTCGCGTTTCTGTTCAGGATCCAAGTCTTCAGATTTCTCTAATTTCGATATTAGAGTGATTCTCTTTTTATTCGATTGAAATCTATGCAAGAGGAGTCTGATGAACGCATGTTGCTCTGTTCGTTGTTTGAGGGCTCGTGGTGGCATATACGTCTGCATATCCCATTGCAGAATTGAAAAGGAGGCTATTAGTAATTGGACCTCCTTTGTACTCTCCTTCAGTTTTTCGAATAGCTCCATGATTACGGTCCCCACTGTAATCTCGCGCGTGTTTTACCGTATCAAATCTCCGATTTGACTGTTTTGGGGGATACTATTTCAGAGTCCAAAGATTGCTGAATACTTGTTTTCTACATAGTCAAGGAATGGTCCCGCAGTCAACTTGCTACCTGTAACCTTCTCCATGAGGTCAGCAGGATCATGGAGGGCTGAGAGACTGTGAACGTTCTTTGCCATCCAATCAATCGAAGGCAGCATGTCTCCCTTCTCAACCTTGCTGATCCAATCTGGGACATCCTTGTTCAGTTTATCGAGAAACATTCCATCATAGATGTTTCCGAGTGCATAACTTGGAAAGTATCCATAGTAACCACTGGCCCAGTGGGTATCTTGGAGTACACCATTGGTGTCATCAGGCACATCCACACCCAAATACTCCTTGTACTTCTCATTCCAGACTTGCGGAAGCTCATCCACATTGATCTTGTCTGAGAAGAGGTCTCGCTCAATCTCATAACGGATGATGATATGGAGTGAGTATGTCACCTCATCAGCCTCAATTCTGATAAGTGAGGGCTCAACAAGATTCATGGCTTTGATGAACGTGGTCTCATCTATGTCAGAAAATACTCCGCCTGTGAAATCGTTGAGTTTTGGCAAGTAGAATCTAAGGAACTCCGGAGATCGACCAATCATGTTCTCAATGAATCTGGATTGTGACTCATGGATCCCAAATGAAGCACTCTGACCAACAGGAGTATACTTCCATTCTTGGTTTAGATTCTGTTCGTATAACGCATGACCACCCTCGTGAAGTATGGCGTATATTGCAGATGATATATCGTCCTCATGATACTTGACGGTGATTCTCACGTCGTCATAGTATCCTGTTGTGAATGGGTGCTCCACTTCGTCGATACGTCCACCTGCCTGTTCCGAGACTGTGTCATAACCGATTAGGTTTGATAGGTCGGTTGCAATTTTTCTCTGAAAATCGATTGGGACCTTTCTGTCTAAGAAAGAGCTGTCGAGTTCCTTGGAAGCCGCTGCACATTTCTTTGTAAGCGGCACTAGACGGTCTCTAAGTTCACTGAACACTTTTGTGACCTGGACTGATGTGAGACCTCGTTCGAACTCATCAAGCATGCTATCATAGAGGAAGGGAATTCCCTTAACCTTGGCTCCAATCTCTGCAATTTCCCGACTGAGGTCAACCATTTTTTTGAGTTCAGGTTTGAACATCTTCCAGTCATTAGCTGCCGTGGCCTTCTTCCAAGTTTCCACTGAGATCGCTCGTTGTTTCGCCACTCTGGCTACGAGGTCCT
>JAEOST010000571.1 GCA_016840245.1 Candidatus Thorarchaeota archaeon | reverse complement strand
TGTGACCCCTCTTGGTGAGACGGGAAACACCATCTACTAGGTTGTCCCAATTAGCGACCTCAGCATCTGTTATCATGAGAATCAATACTTTCTCAGAGTTTTCACTGCACATTCCAACAATGTGATTCACGGGAGCAACAGTACCACCACCTTGGTAGGCAAGGAGTACTCGCTCAATAGATGTCCTATCACGCGTCCATTCACTCTTACGATGTCCATCTGAGAAGTTAATCACACCAACACTGCTCCCCTTTTGTAATGCAAGTTCAACAGCCGCAAATGCACTGACAAGAGCGGTATGATAGGGTCCAGCAACTCTCTTACGACTCATAGACCAAGTCATGGACCCACTGGAGTCAATGACCACAAGTAGATCCGGAAGAGAACTGGATTGTTGGGGTCCGAAGTGCTCCTGTTTCATCCATCGTCTTGTTGACATGTTAGGCACTAAAACCGGGAACGCTTGCAAAGACTGGACAATATCGAGTTCTTCCATTGGGTCACCAAGACGCCACACCATTGGTGTCAGAGGGGTACTTCCTCGTTGTTTTGGAAGAGTCATATCAATCCGCAAAGAGGTTCTTGCCTTCGCACGATACCAGAAACGAATCCATTCCTTTCGTTTATTTCCTATGCCAGCAAGTATCAGAACACCCTCGAGATCCTCCAGAGTTCCCCCTCGTTGCTCCACCTCATTTGCCAATCGCTCTATGTCAGCCTCAATGTCATCGGATCTGTCTCTGTTCATACAACGGTCAACAGTGCTGCGATTTCGTGGTTCAAGCGGGTCACCCATCACACCATCTACATCAACTGGAATCGTTAATGGTTCATTGGAATCATCTTCATCAGAACCATCCGGTACTCCACACCCTGCGAGGGGCTCATCAGGTTCAGGTACCCAGTCAGCAATAATCTGTGCAATCTTGGCGGTTGCTTTTGGCCAGCGAATCATATGGTCTATATGCTTCCTAGTAACATCGATTATCTCCAACGCAGCTTCATACGTTTTTTCCTCAATCTTCAAACTAGGCGGAATCGGAAATCCCCACATTGCACGATAGCATGAAACAATCAGTTTCCAAAGATCACTATGGTCATTGATTCTGAGAGCTGAATCATGAATTGATGCATTAATTCGGTCATATGAGAGGTTGGGAAATCGCTTCAAGAGACCCGTATCTACAACAAGGTCAGCAAATAGGTTACAAACAAACATTGCAGTGGGGTCATTGACATGTCGACGTGCAGCTGCAAACATCATACCAGCTGTCACCCCATCATATGGACAACTGAGATAGTGTTGAATCTCATGATGACAGACTGACCTGAGATATGGCTCAGCCTCATTCATGTCCATGTTCAGTGGAACACCAACAGTGTTCAGATGGACCGTCCATGTTGATGAATCAATATAGAAGAAACTACTTGCATTTTCGTCATGCTCAATCTCAATATCTGGGAGTGGAGGATGGTAGAAGTCAGCGAGAGCCAAGACCCAAGCTCGTTCAGCTGCAGCTGATAGAGTGCTTGCCCTATTTTCTGTTTCAGCATCCCGAATCATGTGTTAGACTTCCTACATTGCAAGATTCTTTTCAATTTCCTCTCTAAGCTTAATTGCAGACTCGCCTCCAGACACTTCTAAGAATACTGGAGATGTCGGAGAACCACCTGTGGCATAAACGAGCAATGTGATGTCTTCGGACCTGACAATCTTCCTCTTTGGTGGATCAAGAGTCTCCTTCAACAGTGGGGTGAGTTTAGGAAATGCCAAGCTGATAGTAGTCCATAGATCCTGCCACTGTTCGAATGTAAATCTAAACTGAGATAGAGTCAGTTTATGCAATGCCTCAGTGACCTGATTAAGGAGGACGTTTCTGTTTGGAAACTCGGGATCATGCAACAGGGTTTCTCTAATCGTTGAGAGTTCACGTACATTTTCCTTCTTTATTGCTTGGTCAATGCTCTTCACCATCTTACTATATCGGACCTTCTTCAGCTCCTTGGCAAATTGTGTGTAATCAAGACCTACAATGAGATCGCTCTTTGCCATCTCTCTGAGCTCATCCATTCCAGTAGATGGTGCATCTCCCTTACGTAGCTGCTCCATGATTTTCATAGCAGGTTCTCTCTGAGCAAAACGACTGGCAGCCATCTCGACCAGATTTATTGTGAAGCGATATCGATTGCCATAGTAAGGTGTCCGTTCTACGTCTTCTCTGACGAATCTTGTTCTGTGCCAGAATACGAGTGGCGCCAATGACTTGACGATCTCGATGCTGACCTCAGGAGCACCTACAAGCCACGCCGCTGCCTTGCAGTATCTATTGAGATCCTTTGCGGCTCGGACACTCAGGGGGATCAATACTTTATTGCAAACACTCTTTGCTGTGTTGAAATGGCAATTATCACAGAGTCCGGTCTCAGGATTAAGACCCTCAGATTGACTCTTATCCACTCTTATACATGCACCAAACTCACGAACAACTGCTCTCATGAACTCCGAGGCCTGCTGGTTTACGGGAATCTTATCTGAGAGGTTCCAAATAGTGAGTAAGTCTTCTTCAGTAAGCAGAGCTGGAACCTGCCACAATTCATCATAACCAAATAGCTTCTCATCGCGTGAGGCAAGTATGAGCTCTAAATCATCAATGGATGGCATAGTGATTGGTACAGCGATTCCGAATCTGTCTAGAAATGGTGGAGCCATGTCAAATGTTCCAGCATCGGAAGGGTTCATTGTTGCAAACAGGCAGAACTCTTCACACCGTTTGATCTCATCATAATACTTCAACTCACCCTCTGCTAGCATTGAGAGCAGGATGTTCTGAGTGTGAGGTGTAAGTCTGTTTACCTCATCCAGCACCTTCCAGAAACCTGTGACGAAACTTCTCCAGACGACAACCTCAAGTCCATCCTTCATCAGAGGACCTGGTCGAAGTGTAGCAATCATCTTTTCCTCGGTGAGTTGAGGATGACCTCGTAGCACACCAGATTCAATCTCTTTCAGACTCCGTCCAGTCATCATTCGACCTAGAAGTTTGATTAGAGTAGTCTTACCACCACCATGACCCCCAACCAGTAGCATGGCTGAACGGGGAACAAGAGCATTCAACACACATGTACTCACAATTAGAGGTAATCGTGTACTCTTGATTCTACTCTTTGCTGAAGAACCGTCATTGTATCGGATTAGAAGATCTGTAGAGTGAACATAGAGACCTCTACTCTCCACTGTGGCTATGACTTCTAGAATCTGCTCGCGTAATTGCTCACTCGTCTTACTCATGTGACGTCGCTTCCTCAAACCCATCTCCAGTCTTAATGGTTGTGCATTGTCTAGTAAACCGCGCGCTAAAATGCTAACTCCGAAGAGGTAATATGCGTTCGCGTCTCGGTGCCCGAGATTCTCAAGCCGGGGAAGATACCATTGGGCAGTGAAGACTATCTTGCCGAACCAGTAGAACTCATCCGTCCAGAGGACATTCCAGAGATACGAATCTCTCAGGAGTCAGTCCTACGATATGCATCAGAGTTTCAACTGATACTCTCCAAGCATGAAACACTGAAGACGCAACTGGACCAAGTTGGAGTGGATTTCAGTGGAAGGGTCATGTTGATAGGTCAACCAGGTTCAGATTTTGAGAGTTTCATCTATCACCTAGTACGAGATGTTCCTCTAAACTTGGTTCGCATTAGAAGAGATTTTTGGCTAGGCAATGATGAAGCGGTATCAGCAAAGATTACAGCAGCTGTTGAGTTTGCAAAGAGAAGTTCACCAAGCATACTCTTTCTGAACGACCTTGAGCTCATAGCAGCAGAAGGGGAAGCCAGAGCCGCTGCGATTCTTTTCGAATTGCAGAATATAGGATGGAATAATGATGAGGTCATTGTAGTAGCATCAACTACGAGACCGGATCGTATCGATCAGAACGTGCTTGCTGCAATGAATTATACATTCATCATCGGTGGGTCAACTCGAGATGATAGAACCAGAATCTATGAGCAAGTATTGAAGGATAGAAATGACATTGATCCAAGTCTTTTAGCGGAATTGACAGATGGGTGGAGCTTCACTGATGCAAGAAATCTGGCCGTCAATATTCTTTTCAGAGAGGCGGAGGGTTCAGGACAGGTATCCAGGGATGAACTGGAGCACCTTATTGAGAAAGCACGAGTATTACCTGTCGGAGACATCAGCCTGCAGAGGAGTATGCTACGTGAGGTATCCGGAGAAAGAACTACATCCATTGAGCGAATCACTGAAGAGTATCCCGAGGAGTTCATTGACCAACTCTATCTCATGGCTGTTGGTGAGGACTATCAGGGAACTCAACGTGTCATTGAAACAATAAACTCTAACCTACCACTCTCAGAGAAAGACCGTGAGTTCTTAAGCAGACATCCATACATACTCACAGGTAGTAGTGAGGATCGTCTATCTAGACTACTTAGGGCAAAGAAAACCACTGATCGGTTGAGAAGGGTTCTAGGTAGGGAACTATAGGGAAGTAAGGGACTTGAGTGATTTTCAGATACATATCGAGTCAGCTCGACTAAAGAACTTCCTCTCATTCTATGAGGGGTTCGTTGAGTTTGACCCAGGTCTGACAGTCATTGTAGGTCCAAACGGTTCAGGAAAAACAACCATCTTTCATGCATTGAAGTTCGCACTTGGGTCCAATCAGAGAGAGAATCGTTATAGTAAGTGGAGTGATTTTATCCGTCATAGTGCATCAAGTGCAGAGGTAGAAGTGTCTGTCAGAGTAAATGGTCAGTCACGCAGAATCTTGCGAAAGATAAGCAAGGAGGGCATTCCTCGAGCTTATGTAGATGGAAAGAGAGTGAAGGCAGCTGAGCTTCGTTCACTAACCGAATCGTTCTCATTAGATGCAGACAACACCTTAGTCTTCATGCCTCAGGAGAGAATCAACGCACTTCGGGGTATGAATCCT
>JAEOST010000570.1 GCA_016840245.1 Candidatus Thorarchaeota archaeon | reverse complement strand
GTCTACTTAGGAGGTCGCACAGTTGCTAAATATGTGGGTACTTCAATTGGAAGCAGAGTCGTTAATGAAGTTCCTGCAATTCAGAGATATCTGGGGATGTGCCTACTCTGCCAAGCAGGTGTTGCATTAGGTCTCTCCTTCATCATCGAAGAGAATTTCGTTGCATTGGGCGGTGATGCAGCCGCCATGGGCACCTTAATCCTAGGAGTTGTAGCAGTTTCAACAATGTTCCTTGAGGTAATAGGCCCAATGTCAGTAAAACAAGGCCTTAGAGGTGCTGGAGAACTCCCATCTGAAGGAGAAGTCTTTGAACCAAGTGAAATCACATTGGTTGACATTGCAGATGGGCAATCCTGTGCCCCTGAGAATACTGACCCTGAACTTGATGACCCTGAATTTGAGAACTAATGACTCTGTTAAGGGATGTTTAAGAGTCAGTATGATAGTCATCTGTCTTATGGCTAGTGACGATTGTATTGGAGAAGAAACTTGGAATATTCTTTGCAAGGTTGTAAGTCAAGAAGGTAATTGTGCTGCTGGACATTGTGTTGGAGATGAAGTTCTCTTTACAGGTGACGAAGTTAAAGGAAAGATCTGTATCTCTGCCCTATACTCAATGATTCCCAAGGTCTACGCTATGATGTATAATGCGCGGTTCCCGTGGCTCAAAGATCAGTGTAGTGCAAAACATGCTTGCCCTGATGGATTCAATCCTGTTATCTTCGAACTGACAAGGGTTCGATTGACCTAAAACTTCTATAGAAACTCTTCCTCAGGGAGTGACTCTGTCACTTCAAGTAGACCTGAGAATGCTTTATGCAAGTCATCGAGGACTGCACTAGGTTCTGGTCTATTCGACATCACGATTTTGATGCGGGAGTACCATCCACAGTCAAGACAGTACATTGCTGGATGAAACGAACCAATGTACCCTAAATCAGAATACGATGTAAGATCGACAACTCTATGGCTCTTACAGACTGGACAGATAACAATGTCCGCCTCAATCCCTCTGCGTTTTAGACGATCGAGGGCCTCCTTTACAATTTGCATCCTCTTAAGGTCGCGAAGTTCTTTCTCGGAAAGTTGTCCAGTAGATGACTCAGCCATCAGGTGACCTCAAGAGATAACAGACTTGGAACGCATATACAGCTTTCGACTGTTCCAATGTTGTACAAAAGGTACAAAACTTCAGGTGTCAGTCTTAGGAGTACAGCTGTTTAGGAGATATGGTGTTGACAGACTTGGATTCTATACGAGCAGGTGTTAAGGCTGCTCGAACGTGGCGTGAAACTGAACTGGAACGCTGTAATGAGGTTGGTCTCACTGACCTCACATTCAGACCTAGGACTGGGATGTCTGCGCTTGGATGGGTACTTGCCCATCAGGCCGCTGTCTTTGATTTCTCTCTAAACATGTTGATCAATAGAGGACCTCCTGTTAACCCGGTTATGTTTGAGAAATTCCGTCCTGGTACTTCTGGGGATTGGGATGGTACTCCACTCGTAACTATTCATGAATACTATGACTCAGGCGAGAGGGAATTATTGGAATGGGCTGAAAGTGTGTCTCAAGAAGAACTTGATCGAGTCATTGAGGAAGGAACTGCCCCAAAGTTTTTTGTTGGAATGACTATTCGAGAGGTTATCGCAAATCTGTTCAGTCATCTGTGTTATCATTCAGGACAACTGGAAGCAATACGGAGAGATTGGATGGCCCAACAGCAATAGAGCCCTCTTGATACATGGATGTCTTAGACAATGACTAAGGAGAAATCTTGGACCTCGCGTCTTGATGTGGTCCTAGTACTAATTGCCATAGTCACACTCTCCCTCACTGTTTTAATCTGGATATCTGCATCTCCTATTTCTAGGGAAGTAGTCATCCTTGCAACTACCATCTCTCTCGTCATTGCATTGGTTCTTGTCATCAATGTTGCAATTCTCATTGTGATGCGTCTTCAGAAGAGGGTATCTCATCTGGAAGGGGTCATTGCAGAACGTGATACAATTGAAGTGACAGAAGTTGAACCACAGGTCATCGTTGTTACGTTGACAAATACAGAACGTCGAATAATCAACCGACTTGAGGAGAACGGTGGGGCTATGGCTCAGGATGAACTCAGGAGAGCAACAGGGTTAAGCAAGTCAACTCTGAGTGTAACACTCAGTGGCTTGGAGCGGAAGTCACTCATCAGCAGAATTGTGAGTGGCCGAACGAAAATTGTACAGCTTGAGAAGAAAGTCCCCAGATAGCCATTTTTGTACCCTTTGTGGAGTTATGAGGTCTTTTCGAACGGTCTGGAACCATCAATGACCTCTTTATGAGTAATCACAATCTATCTATCAGTCTTCTGACTGTTCATTGAACGGTTCACAGAAAGGACTCTAATATAATTTTGATTACGATATGAATCAGATTCCTAGTACTTTAGGATTGATGGAAACATGAATGCACGCAAAATGCAACTCATAACTTTTGGAATTATGGCAGGACTGTTAGCAGTTGGTCTTATACCCACTGCAATCCTCGCTCAAGGACAAAACTATAGTCCAGCTCAGATTGTGGATCCCTTCACCGAGATGTTGCCTGGTGTCTATGTAGCCAGTGAATTGTACAACGACTCAGGCTATGATTCTTGGGACAGCAGAGACTGGGAAATTGAATATCCAACTACAATTACTACTTGGATACCACCTCCGACAACCACATGGGAAGTCCCAGGATCTACAATTTTACCTCCTGATGTCACATGGACAACGGCAGTACCAACGAACACAACCTATGTCACTGAACCTTATCCAATGCCTTCTCCCTCTCCATACGACCCATATAGTTACTATCATTATGTAGAGGATGTCAACGGTGCTGGATACTATATCTACGAGGACTATCAGTCTAGTTACGAGTACCAATGGGACTACACCAATATGTTGGTTGTAATCCTACTTGATCCCGATGCCTCTTACATTTCTCAGTTAGCTCAACAAGGTCCAGCAATGGATATTTGGGGTATCTTCTGGGGGGCTGATCAGTCTGCTTTCTCAGGTGATGAGGTCTTAATCTACTCTTCATTCTACTATCATTGGTCTAACTCATCAAGTTTCTACTCCTCAAACTATACATGGTACAATAGTGATCTTGTTCAGGTTGATCCTAGCGAAGTAGTTCTTGCTGAAGATTACGAATGGGCATCTTACATGAACGAGTCATACGAGTACGACTACCAAGGTGAGTATGGATACTATGGCTATGATGTCACGGAGATGTACACCTCTGGAAATCAGACCAACTGGATGGAGCATTACTTCTCAGGTATGAGTGTCTTTAACGACACAAACAACAATGGTATCATGGACATGGTCTATGATGATGTCGAATACGACTGGAATAATGATGGAATCGTTGATTGGGTTAGCCACGAACTGAATGTGACCGCCTCAGAGATGGTCTATGACTTCTGGTCAAACGATGCAGACATTGGTACAATCGTAGAGCCATTCTTGAACGAAGATGGACAGATTGAATGGAGCTCAGAGGTTGTTGATATTGAGGGTACACTCTCAGAGCTTAGCTATTACCCAATCATGCCCTGCTATGAGTACTGCGATGTATCTATCATGCCACCAATCGATCCCATCTACATTGATGTAGAGGTCGAGCGCCTTGAGATGGTCAATCGTTTCGAAGTGACGGATGAAGCCGCGGTTCTCAAGATTGATCAACACATTGGAGACTTTAGTGATCCTCTCACGGGAGGTCCGGTTTCAGAGATTCAGGGTCTAGGCCTGACATTGGATTATTGGAGTTCGTTCTCTGCCTACTCAATTGTAGCTGAAACATACGATGAGGTATCAGATGAGTTTGTGGAGTTTGATGCTGCTGTTCCAATGGCTGCTGAGGCTCCTAATGGCGAACTTCAGTTCAAGGAAGCAGACCTTCTTCGCACGGCCATTGCTTTTGGTGGTACATACGTGTGGGGCTTTGATGGTGGAACCTATGATGTAGGAACGGCAACCATGCCCATGTACTACTACCTCATGGACACTACACCTGCAGGTGCTGAGTCAGTACAACCATCAGCTGGAAATGCTGCTGCAGATTCCGCTGAGTATTCAGTGGCTATGGATTATTGGTCCATGGAGAGTTTCTACTACAGCTCATGCTACGCTAACTGGGACGGACACTCAATCACACATGATCCTATCTTCATGGTCTTTCCAGGAACACCTCCTGGTGTTGTGAGTGACTTCATTGATACTGTCCTGATTGCCTCAATCGCACTCGGTGCAGTGGGTCTAGTTGCTACAACACTCGTCATTGTTAGAATCAGAGCCGCGCGATAGAACGCCTAGGGGAGTCAATCACTCCCCCTCCTTTTTTTATTATTATTATATATCTATCAGCGAAAGAACTTTGTATTGTTTCTTCACAAATCAGACCAAGCCTTTGGAGAGGAGACAATGTCGCGCGCCTACAAAGTGATGGCCATATACATAATCACACTCTTTGCTATAACTGGAACCGTTGCAGTTTCAGCATCTACAAACGAGTTTGGACCACGCTCAGCGAACCAGTTAGCTACCAGCAGAATAATCGATCATACCTGCACTAATCTGGATACAATGGGTATTGATATGGTATGGGCATGGACTGAGAAAGTGCATTACGCACACACCTCACACGGTTCACAGATAACAACAGGTCTCTCACGAATCGAGGCTGCTAATGCAAACTATAGTCAGGTTCAAGGGTCAGGATATCTTCCAGATGAGGAAAGTGCACTGTGTATACTTGATGGTAATCCACCACACAGCTACATCACACCTGACTTGTACTGGGAAACCCAGGATGGATTGAACATCACCCAAGCAACTCTAGATGATAATCCAACCATTACAGTGAGTCTATGGAGTTGGTGTACTCAACTGAACTCCTACTCTCAAGAGCAAGCTCAGGATTATCTAGATGCCATGGCTTCCTTGGAGGCTGCGAATCCCACCGTATCCTTTGTGTATATGACATGCAATGCTCAGGCTGATGGAGAATCAGGATTCAACCGATATCAGAATAACGAGCTGATTCGGGAGTACTGTAGAACCAATGGGAAATGGCTATTCGACTTCGCTGATCTTGATGCTTGGAGTAATGGTATTCATCATACCTATGCATATGACGATGGAAACACAACCCATCAAGTTCCACTGGAACATCCAGATTTTGTAGGCAACGAAGCGGGTCATACAACCTATACAAGCTGTGAGCAGAAAGGCAGGGCTTTCTGGTGGCTTATAGCACGTATCGGTGGTTGGGATGGTTCGGGACTTGGTCCTTCTTCCACAATGATTCTATACGCAGTTGTTGGTGTTGGTGGAACAATTATCGTACTAGTCGGCATTCTATACTACCGCAGACGCAACATATGAACGGAGTGATTCCAAAATGAAACGTCTTTCTTTAACACTGTCTTTACTTACTTTTCTGATTCTCATGAGTCCACTGATTCTATCGGACTCTCAATTGGAGCTGGATAATTCAGATAGCATGGGTCTGGCATCTTGGCCTGGTGGATTGATAATCGATCATACCTGCATCAATCTTGATTCAATTCCAACAGAATGGATAGATGCAGCACAAGATAACATTAGAGTACATTATGCACACACCTCACACGGTTCACAGATAACAACCGGACTTGATAGAATCGAAGCAGCTGATGGAAATTATAGCCACGCACGAGGTAGTGGAACACTCCCTGTAGAGGCTGATGCATTGTGCATGCTCGATGGAAATCCACCTCACAGCTACATCACACCAGATCTATACTGGGAGACTCCTGCAGGTGTGAATATCACTCAGGACACGTTGGACAGCAATCCGACCATCAATGTTTCACTCTGGTCTTGGTGTACACAATTGGATTATTACTCAGACACGCAAGTACAACAGTATCTAGATACTATGTCTGCACTTGAGTCTGCCAATCCAGACGTGATGTTTGTCTATATGACCTGTAATGCTCAGGCTACAGGATCCAGTGGCTACAATAGATGGCAAAACAATGAGATGATTCGTCAGTACTGCATTGACAACAGCAAGGTTCTCTTTGACTTTGCAGACCTAGACTGCTGGAGTGATGGGGACCAAAATACATACGAATATGTCGAGGATGAAGAGACCTATCAGGTTCCTGTTGAGCATACAGATTTCAATGGTGGTGAGGCAGGCCATACAACATATACAAGCTGTGAGCAGAAGGGCCAAGCATTCTGGTGGCTAGTTGCATCATTAGCAGGATGGAATGCACCAGAACCTACAACAACTCTCTCATCATCAGTGACTACCTCAGAACCCACAACGACCCTCTCATCATCAGTGACAACCTCAGAACCCACAACTAGCTCTTCTGTTAGCACAGTGACCACATCAACAACCAGTGTTGCCACTACGTCTACAACAACTGAAACAACTAGCTCAACCTCAACTACTACAACCACAACTACTGAGCCAATATCAACTCCTGATATGGGAACAATAACGCTAGCTCTGGGAGTTATCTTAGTTGTCGTTGTTCTTGGGATAGGTGCCACCAGATATAGACGATAATGATTGGCACACCGGAAATTTACTGACTCAATTGCCGCAAGACCCAAAAGGCTACACGAGGAGTTCATAGTGAATTTTGTCTGAGGAGTATTTTGATGTCTGGTTCAAAAAACACATCTGAGTTAGGTGAGTCGATAGGTATTCTGATTCCCATTGGAGTCTTGCTAATCGTAATGATTGGTACTGGAGTGCCGTGGTTATTGATTCCAATAGGCGTACTGACTATTGTTCTACTGACCAATTTCAATGAACAGAGAAAAATCCGTTCACGTCAGAGCGATGTTGATTATTGGAGTGCACCACCAGAAAGTGGAATTACATCTGGAAGTATGGCTGAACATCCTTCCTACACACTCAGACCAATCTATGATCAGCAGAAGAGAAAGGATGAGGGAGTGGCAGTGGGTCTATTGCTTCCTATCCTTTTCATGCTCGGGTTCTTCTTATGGACCGGAGCTTGGCCGTTTCTAATACCGCTCTTCGTCCTTGGTATTATATTCCTCTCAAGTCTAGCAAACCAGAATAAGACCCGGTCCGATGTAATCAGAGCCCTTGAGTACGATGATGCTCGAACAGTAGAAGAGATTGCAGATAGTAGTGGAGTTCCCCCTGAGAAAGTCAGGTGGCATATTGTCCATGAGAAACGAAGTGGTGACGCTGATGTCTGGTTTGATCCTCAGACTGGATCTCGTTCTGAAACTCCATCTCCCTCCTACGAGTCTGCAGCAATTCAGAAAGGTTGTCCATACTGTGGATTTGCACTAAAGGATGAAGACCGATTTTGTCCATTCTGTGGAGCACCTGTGAGAGTAAGTGACTAGGTACCGGTCTCTCTAATGTTGTGACAGGCCACCCAATGACCATGATCAATTTCCCTGAATTCAGGTCTTTCTTTCTTACAGCGGTCTGTAACAGCCTCACACCTTGGGTTGAATGCACATCCAGAAGGTATGTCAGTGGGATCTGGAGGTACTCCGGGTATACCTCGCATCATCACTCTATGGCCTCGTTTCATCTTCATCATGACTATTGATGGATTTGATGACATCAGACCACTTGTATAGTGATGTGATGGGTTGAAGATAATCCTCTCAACATCTCCAACTTCAACAACTCTCCCCGCATAGATTACAGCAACTCTGTCAGCAAGCTCAGTGAGAAATGCAGCATCCTGTGACGTTATGATACATGTGAAGCCTAGGGTTTCTTTTGCTATCCTTAGCACTTCGATGACTTGTCTCTGGTCAGTCACTGTAAGCATGTCTGTTGGTTCATCAACTATCAGAAGTTCAGGTTTCTCCATCAACGCCTCAAGGAATCCTATCTTTCGAAACTCACCAGCCTTCAGTCTTGCTGCCTCTAGAAAACCTTGTTGAGAACGCTCAATAAGATGCTCTAGTCCAAACAGGTTGATAATGTGGTTTCGAAGTTCGAGTAAATCCGCTTCAAGATCACTGCGACGCAGAGACTCTCCCATATCTCTCTCAATACGAATCAGTTCAAAAGTGACATTCTGTCGATTGTCCTCAGGGATGAATGCAATTTCACTGTGGTCCTGTGAGTTGAGTTCCGCTCCTTTGTAGAGCACACTGCCCTCAACGCATCCAATCCAGTCCTCAGAGGCTGGTATTTGTGTGGGTGGAGGTATTCGACATGACATCAGTCTAAGTTTCTGAGCAGAGGCTAATCTATATTGCATCACTCGTTCAAACAGCCCCAATATCGCCAAGAGCAGACTTGATTTACCACTCTCGCGTTCTCCGATGACTCCCAATGTCCGTCCCTTTGCAAGACTAAAGGTCACTCTGTCGATGCACTGAACTGGTTTGTCCTTAAGTGGGACTACGGCAGTTAGATTTTCTACTTGGAGCAGTGTATCTGAAGTCATTATTATGCACGAGTATAAGAGCTCAAAGTAATATTAAGCAGACTGGAACAAGCAATTATAATCAGATTAGGTCCATGTGTACTTTGGTTATAGTGATTCGTGCTATCTTCACATTTTCACCAAAACCAATGATTTATTAATTAGTTAACAATTGCTAACTCATGTCGAATTCTAGACTTTTACAGATATTTAATCTCATTATTGTCATAGCAACAATCGCAATCAACGCTCTTGCTAACATATTACCAATCAACGGTGTAGGAACCGGGGATGTAGCCAATTCGCCGGCGTACTTCAATTTCTTTACACCGGCTAACTGGGTATTTTCAATCTGGGGAGTAATCTACCTACTTCTAATCGTCTTTGCTGTCTATCAGATACGATCCGGTGAGAGGGATAAAGAGTACCTAAAGCAGATTGGAGTACTATTCATTCTCAATGGTATCTTCAACATGGTGTGGATCTTCATCTTCCACTTCTCAGTGGCTCCTGGTGACACTTCTACTGCTTATCCTGCTATCTTCGCACTCTCTATGATACCCATGGCTGCAATCCTTATCACCCTCCTATTGGCATATGTTCGGCTTGGGATTGGTGTGAAAAATGTTCCAAGGAATGAGAAATTTGCCGTACATCTTCCATTTAGTGTCTATGCTGGATGGATTTCCGTAGCAATCATTGCAAATACGGCATCCACACTTAGCGCCTTCCTTGTTATTCCTGAAATGTGGCAGCACATATGGGTCGCACTAGTCCTCGTTGTTGCACTTTTGATAACACTACTGATGCTTATTCTTCGAAGGGACTTTGCTTTCGGACTTGTTGTCATCTGGGCTACAGTAGGCATCTATGCAAAACACACTGCAATTGCATTGATAGCGTTGCCCGCCCTTGCAGTGGCAATTATCGTTCTTGCCACAATTCTAATCTTGCCATTCATCAGAAAGAAGGGTTTTGTTGACTTCTATCTAGTAAGGGAATAATGCAATTGTCGGGGGTCGCAGACCCCCACAATCTTTCTTTTCATAATCTAATTCGAATAGACTATTTCACAACATAGCTGGCTACTCTTGGAGAGTCATGGTGAATCCAAGTTCCCCTAGCTCCAGCAAATCTGGCTCCAAGCTCTAGATGCATCATAGATATTCCGCAATCTAGTCGTTTTGAAATCCCACTATACATAGCTTTCTTCTGGGACTCATGGACAGTAATGGCATTCTCTTCTATTGTGAATCTCCAAGGCTGTCTATTTGCAGCCGAAGGTGCTACTCTTGCCGCTTCAAGTGCTATATTCATCCACTCTTTTGATAACGTAACCTCCCCTTCTATCAGATTCAATAACGACTTCCTTCTGTGCGACCTTGCCATTCTTGATATGATTCTATCCCCTCTGGACTTTGCAGATGCCACATGACCCACTGGAGTTATTGCTAGTACTTCCTCGTTCTCTTTGAGATTAAGTTGGTTCTGAACCACTTCTCGCTTGAACATTCCTGCTACCCAACATGTACCTTTGCTCATAGATGTAGCTTCGAGAATGATTGCTTCTCCAATGTACCCTGTTGCCGCCTCAAAATCAGTTTGCTCTGTGTGACCAATAAATGCAACATAGTGTGGTGCGTTTTGAATTTTCCCATAAGATCCAACTAATCCCCGGAATACATCGTCTGGAGGATTCTCAACGAATACTGCTCGTGCTGATTCAAACGGTCGAAAATTGTTACAGACATGCTCCAATCTAGATATGTCATCCTTAGACAATCTTTCACCTGTAAATGTTCGGCGTGAATGACGCTGAGATATCGCTTTGTACCAAGAATCCACGGGTATTTCCAACCTATTTCCTCCAGCAAGAATTCAGTACGGTTTCTCGCTCTTGGATGCTCTAAGTTTAAGGATAAACATTGGGACATGACTGCGATAATCTTCATACTCTCCACCAAATTCTCGAATTAGTTCTTTTTCTTCCTTCCAAGCAGTGATGTATGTGGCTGAAATAATCAGAGGAGTTGCTAGCATCGAGAAAAGTGCTGACATCACAAATGTGACTCCTAGATGTGAAAGTAGGGCTCCTAGATATTGTTGATGTCTTATGCGAGCATAGATACCCGTTGCCACAACTTTTTCCGGTCTGTGTGTTTCAGACACTTTTAGAGTGACATCCTTCACTCCTTTGATTCCAAGCCAAGCTCCGGGAACAATGAATATGACTGCGAGAATCAGATGTGTGAGTGGCATACTCAATAATATGACTGGTACCTCTATTATTAGGATCTCAGGGATTGGAAGAACGAGTCTATCTTGAGGTGAAAACCACAACCCGGCAAGAAAGATGAAGTATCCCCATCCTGAGACCATACCTAGAATGGATCCAATTCTTCTTCCCCGCTTCTCCCCATATTTCGTTTCAAGCTTGTGATGTTCAACAGACCAGAAGTGTAGTGGAACTACAATAATTGTCCCAATCTGGACTCGAAACCTATTTACCATGAGGCGAGATTGTGCGGACGAGTTTGGTTTACATGACAGAGGATACTAGCAATATTCGGTGGCAGTTAGATGCTCTGAAGACAGAGTACAATCAACACTGGTCCCACTTCAGACATGCAATAGACAAGTCCTATCAAGCATTCAATATTCATATGGTGATAATTGCCCTCTTGTTCTCAGCAATTTCGCTCGCAAATGAACAACAATCAACTTCACTTGCTTTACCTCTCTACATTGTAATTGGCCTCGTGGCATTTGCATCAACAGAAGGTGCAATTGCTACCTTGGTGGTACAGAGGTCCAGTTATGTCCTCTACAGGAAGGTCATTGATGTCCTACGTGAAAGAATTTCCAAGACTGTGGATAATGTCCTTCAACCTGAGGTTGAATTCTTTTACGACCTTAGAATCTTCAAGCCAGGAACTGCTTGGTTCAATAGAGTGAATTTTGTAGTCCTTACTGGTTCTTCAGTCACAGTCTTGTGCACATATTTGACTCTTGGTAATCTGTCTAGTGTAATTGCTGGTTTTGACCTGAGTCCTGAATTCATATTTCTATCCTCAATTGCTGTGTTCATACTCTCTACACAGAAATTCTTCTACTCAGTAATCCATCGATCAAATGAACGTGCACGAAGCCTCTTTTGTAAAATGCAGACTTATGATAAACCTCCTACAGAGAGCAGAGAGATAAAAGCCCTCAAGAGATTCAGCACTTACCTAGTGCTGTCAGCGAGTCTTATGATGGCTATTACCATGCTTTCATTTGTTGTATCATATGCCACAGCTGGTTCTGGACCGGTTTATGTCACCGGATTCATCTCCATTTTTTACATTGTGATACTCTTGATGTCGTGTATCGTCTGGCGTCGAACACGATGCGAACTCTCTTGCTAATCCGAGAAACAGATTCCATACCACGACGGTTCCATACAGGGGATTATTCAAATAGGCCTCTATGTACTGTTCCTATCTATCATTCCTAACTGAGGTGATACAATGTCAGCGGACGAACAAATGTTAGAAGAACTGAAAGAGATACGCAAGCTCCTGACACCCGCCCCCCCACCACCGCCCCCTGAGGGCTTCCTTGGCGAATTCACTGATTTCTTATCCAAATACAAAGTACTTGGACTTGCGGTTGCTTTCATTCTGGGTCTCTATCTTGGAGCATTAGTCCAAGCAATGGTTGATGACCTGATAATGCCAATAATTAGTATCTTCATCCCCGATATTGCATGGGATGAGATTGCCATTGGAGCGTTCCAAGTAGGGCACTTTACTGGGCAGCTGGTCACATTCATCATCATTGCAATGGTGATATTTGTTATTGTCAAGATTGCAAATAGAGCAGGGATTGAGTAGAGGATTCTCCTCACTCTTCCTCCCCTTTTTTTCAACATCATTAGTAGTCAAAAATTAACTAGATACTCTGTTCAGACATTCCTCGATAACAGCTTTGGATTGTATGATGTCCTGTGTGCTTCGATGCGGAATCT
>JAEOST010000058.1 GCA_016840245.1 Candidatus Thorarchaeota archaeon | reverse complement strand
AGCTCAACCGTACTTATCACAGATGATCAACCTTACGATTCCCTATTGGAAGAAATTCTGAAGACGACTCGAGATATAGATGAAGCTAATTCGTTGGTTATCAAGAGAATCGAGGAGGGCAATCGGTATCAATGGTGTAACATTGTTCTGTCCACTCCGAGTGAGGTAGGTGTGTTAGAAGTTGGAGATGGTGTTTGTAATCTCGAACGTGACTCAAGTATGATAGTCCGAACCAATCATCATCTACGACTCCATACAATGGATATCATTCGCACTACTAGTGATGAGGTCCGTGGAGCGGCAGGTCCACTACATACTAGTGAGAATCGTCGACAGGTAGCTGCAAAGAAACTGCATGATGCTGCATCGCTGGGAGATATGATCGACCTTCTCTCAACACATAACAATTCTCGAGGGTTTGACTCAATATGTAGGCACAAACCAGAACAGCGCAATCTGTCCCCATATCAGGGCCAGACCGTTTATAGCTATATTGTTGAGATCACAGGGATGCAGATTGATGATTTAGACTTCAGAATCCACGTGGCACGAGGTCCTCCATGTATCGATACTTACAAAGAAGTTGTCATAGGATTTGATATGTCACCTGAAGAACGAGCCTTACTGCTCAAGGATTTACCTTGAATTGAAACGGGAACTGCATCTGTGAGGATATTTGTAAACTAGGTCCCAATGGGTTCGCCAGTTGGACCGACTTGATAGTCTCCATTACTTTTTGAAATTATCAATATGTATACTATAATGAAAATTCCAATTATGGAACCATAAAAAAGAACCATAGTCAGAATACTAGTAAAGTCCCCTAGTGTTATGATTTCGTTAGCCCCAAGTAATACCAAATTGACGAGGATGACAAAGATGAAACCCAACCACAATTTTCTAGAATCTTCACTACTCATTGTTTTCCTCTTACTCGATAGTAATCTCATCTCCATTAATGAACATTCTCTCAACCTTGCTGTAGAACTCAAACGGATGACCTGACCAGATAACAACATCAGCATCCTTCCCTGGTTCAAGAGATCCTACTCTGTCTTGAATATCTAAAATCTCCGCCGGGTTAATTGTCACACACTTCAAGGCTTGTTCTCTGGTTAGACCATGCTTGATGACATACATTGGTAGCAGTGGGAAGTAGTTCATAGGGGTCAAAGAGTCTGTTTGGAGTGCAACCTTGACTCCTGCTTGAACAAGCTTGACAGCTGTTTCAAATCCACGCTCACGGGTTTCTGGTTTACTCACCCAATACAGTGTTGGACCTACAACTGCAGGTACTCCCTTCTCTGCAAGAAATTCAGCAATCTTATGGCCCTCAGTGCAGTGGATGATGACTAGCCTGAGATTGAATTCTTCAGCCACACGTATTATCGTAGCTATATCATCCGCCCTGTGAGCATGGGCGTGTAAAGGAATCTCACGTTTGAGGACCTTCGCAATCATCTCCATACTCAGGTCTCTCTTGGGTGGATTAGGAGCAGCTTCTCCCTTGTCTTTAGCCTCTCTTGCCTTCGCACCGAATGCGGTCCACTCTTCCAAGTAATTCTGACCTTCTGTGAATGTTCTCCTCAGCAATGCTGCAACACCCATTCGCGTTGAGGGTGTTCTCTTCTCATTTCCATGAACTCGTTTGGGATTCTCACCCATTGCCATCTTCAGGCCTGATGGATTCAGAACGATCATATCATCAACGACATTTCCGCCAAGTGGCTTCACAACAAAGGCCTGTCCCCCAATCACGTTTCCTGAACCTGGCCCAGTGTTAATACATGTGACTCCTCCTCTAACGACTTCCCTGAGTGATGGTTCATTTGGATTGAACCCATCTATTCCTCGCATATCTGGAGTTATTGGCGTGGTCATCTCATTTCCATCACTACCAGCCCATCCGATTGAACCATCGAAGAGACCTTGGTGAGTGTGAGCATCGATAAAACCTGGAACAACATACTTTCCTGAGGCGTCGATTATCTCAGCGTCGTCTGGGACCTTTACGTCCTTACCAACTGATTGGATTTTATTTCCCTTAATGAGAACTGTCCCGTCTTCGATTAGTCCATTAACAGGACAGAGAATGATTGCATTTGTGATTGCTTTCACATGAGTTCCTCCAGCGATGGCAATCTGATTCACATGAATGAAAAGTGTTCTTGTATATCACTTGGGACCATGAAAAGTAGATGTGTTGAAAAATATGATGAAGGGATGATCGCTCATCCCCAAAATCACAATTAAAGCTTAGATGCGACAAGGGCTGCAAGATCTACCATTCTGTTTGAATATCCTGCCTCGTTGTCGTACCATCCAAGAACCTTGACCATCTTCCCCACTGTCGTAGTCGCTAGGGAATCATAGATACAGGAACGCGGATCACCAATGAAGTCCGAGGATACTAGTGGTTCATCAATATATCCAAGGTACCCCTTTAGTTCACCCTCTGAATACTTCTTGAATGCTGCATTGACATCATCATGTGAAGCGTCCTTCTCAACGAGTACACTGAGGTCAACAATAGAGACATCCATGACTGGAACTCTAATCGCCCCTCCAGTGAGTTTACCCGCAGCTGCTGGATAGACCAATCCAATGGCTTTTGCCGCTCCAGTTGTAGTGGGGATGATGTTCCAACACCCTGCTCGAGCTCTTCTCAGGTCCTTGTGTTGCAGGTCAAGCATTCGTTGGTCATTGGTCACCGCATGGATTGT
>JAEOST010000569.1 GCA_016840245.1 Candidatus Thorarchaeota archaeon | reverse complement strand
GTTGTTGAGATATTCGGAGAGAAGAACGAGTTCGAGCTTGAGGCTCCTGCAGATGGAGTCTTGCTGAAGATTCTGTGTGAGGTCAACGATGAGATCCCAATCAGTGAACCAATCGCGTTAATCGGAGAGAAGGGTGAAGAGATTCCTGATATCATGCCAAAGAAGTTGAATGAAGGAGCTGCAGGTACTATACCAGTTTCAACACCAACTCCACCCGCTGTGAAATCAGAATCAGTTCCTTCAAAATCAACAGCTCCTGCAACTACAACCTCACTCCTTCCAAGCGGACGAATCAAGGCATCTCCAAGAGCCAAAAAGAAGGCAAAGGAGATTGGAGTAGACCTATCAATGGTCACTGGTTCAGGACCAAAAGGCAGAATCGTAGAAAAAGATGTTATTGCGGCTCAGTCAACAGGTCAGGTTGTAACTACTGCACCACCCTCAGAGGAGCGAAAGGTTCGTAGTGTTGAAACTATGACTCCTCTAAGGAGAACTATAGCTCGACGAATGACCCAGAGTTCACACAATCCACACATTACCATGATCACTGAGATAGACATGACGGAAGTCGTTTCACTCAGGAAAGAGCTCAACGAACGGGTTGAGAAGTCACATAGTATTCGGATCTCTTTTAATGACATCATTGTGAAGGCAGTGGCTGACACTCTTGAGAAGTTTCCAAAGTTCAACGCTATGCTAAGTGGAAATGATCTGTACATCTTCGATGACATCCATATCGGCGTTGCAATGGCTACTGGTGATGGTCTGATAGTCCCAGTTGTGAGGAATGCTAACAAGAAGTCAATCACTGAGATTGGAGTCCAGACAAAGGAGATGGGTAAGAGAGCCAAGAAGGGAGCACTAAAAGCTGAAGAACTAACTGGGAGTACATTCACTGTTTCCAATCTAGGACCATTCCAAGTTGATCTCTTTATACCCGTAATCAATCCACCAGAAACAGCGATACTGGCTCTTGGTCAGATTAAGAAGAAACCAATTGTCATTGATGATATGATTGCGATTCGTAGCACGATGATGGCCAGTTGTGCAGTAGACCACCGAATCCTTGATGGAGCCCCAGCGGGTCAGTTTCTCTCAGCACTGAAGGAAACGCTGGAAAATCCCTTCATGATGAAGATGTAAGATTCAGCATCAACTATATGAGAGATATTGTTCTTCTATTCTGTAGATTAAGATGAATTTGAAGAAAGTTCTGCTCATCATCATACTCATAGTTACCATTGGGATAGTTGGATTCATTGGTATTCACTACATGATGTCAGGTGGGGCATTACCTATAGAGTCCTGTTCAAATTGCCATTCACACTAAAGAAACCAAAGGATTATCTCACTTCACACTGAAATCAACTTGAGGGTTGAGATGTATCAATCAAAACAATGTCCAAAATGTGGAAGTAGAGATATAGCGGGTCCTCATAATATCCATGGAGGAGACCATCACATCAAGATTGACCTTCCAGGGCTTTCCACTGCAACACTTGTTGCATTGACCTGTGCAAGGTGTGGATACTCAGAGTTCTACAGTGACCGAGGCGGTCTGAGGAATATCAGGAGATCAGGGCGGTTCCTTTCGAGAAGCCAGGATCCTCATGCGTATGTAGAAACTACAAGAATCTGTCAAGTATGTAAGACACAGGTCGACTCAAGTACTCAGTATTGTCCAGAGTGTGGAAGTATGCTAGGTTAGGATTATCAATTAGTAGAGAAGAAGTGAGATTGTTTTACTATAGGCGTTTAAATGGTAGGAAAAACACTGACTTCTGATAATGTTGTCGTGACATTGTCTAGCCTCGAGAACACGACATCTGCTCCCGCCTTGGTAGCCTCACCAAGGCACTCCTGCCGGCAAGATAGCCAGACTATCACCGGCAGACCTTCTTCTCTTCAAAACCAAAATGGAATTAACTATGAGCCATGTAGGTTCATCTGAGGAAAAGTAGATGCCTTGGCAATTATTCACAACATCCGGACCAGATCTTCTACCAGAGTTGGCCATAGATGAGTCATTGACGAGAAGGTTGGCTTCACAAAAGGAGACGGTGAATACGCTAAGATTCTGGAATGTAGGTCGTTCAGTAGTCATTGGTAGAATGCAGTGTGTGCATAGAGAAGTTGACATCGACTACTGCAAGCAAAATGGGATAACAATTGGCCGCAGGTTCACCGGAGGAGGAACGGTCTATATAGACCGAGGGAACATGAACTTTACACTCTGCATGACTCAGAGTGATCCAAATGTTCCAAGAAAGCTTGTGGATGTCTACTCTAAATTCATTGGATGTATTGCTCAAGCATTGAATACACTCAATATTCCCGCACAATATGACTCTGAGAGGTCTGCTCTAAGATTGAATGGGAAGAAAATCACAGGCACAGCGGGGTGGATTAAGCAGGGCGTGTCATTCATCCATGGAACATTGTTGATTAATGCGGACCTAAGTGTTTTGGAGAGATGTCTTACTGTTCCGGAGAAACAGCAAGTCTATCGTAGAGACAATACGCGAATTCGATGCAAACCAAGTAGTCGCGAT
>JAEOST010000568.1 GCA_016840245.1 Candidatus Thorarchaeota archaeon | reverse complement strand
CCAACTTCACCATTTCTGATAATGAGTTTGTCAATGGTGGCCAAGCGATTAGTTACTTTGATACACACAACTCCACTATAACTCGAAATGACTTCAGCTACAATCCTTATGGAATTTCACTGCTAGAATCAAATGGCAATTACGTTAGCGCATGCGTGCTAGAGAACAATACTAACGGAATTCGACTAATAGATTCACACAACAATTACATCGAACAATGTGAAATCGTGAATAATGAGGAACGTGGAATTGAAATTCACGCTACAGCAACTAGCAACCTCTTCAAATGGAATATACTCAGAAATAGCAGTATCACCCATGTTATTGACGATGCAACAGGCAACATTGTAGATTACAATTTCTATGATGACTATATTGGACCTGATTTTGACAATGATGCCATAGGCGACCTTCCGTATCTGCTATCTGGTACTGCAGGGAATGTAGATAATCACCCTCTACTCCTCGAACCAGAAAGTCCAGTATGGGATTCCTCACCAGTGAATCAAGAGATAGAATTTGGAGAAGAGTTCAGCTACAGTCTCGAGATTTCATCCGCGATACCAGTAGATACTTGGGAAATCAGTGATACAGTTCATTTCGTGATACACGAAACCGGTACAATAAGGGACATCGATGTTCTCGATGTCGGGACTTATCCGATTGACATCGTGATTACGAATGCCTATGGTCTCTCTCTAGAGGGTAGCTTCACAGTAACAGTGGAAGACTCAGTGAGTCCCGTCTATATCTCACAGATTCAGGACAAGACATTTGTCAATGGAGAAGATATTGAGATTCAGTTGATGGTCTGGGACCTTGCAGGGATTGACAGTTGGGATGTCAGCGACTCAGGAAACTTCAGTCTTAGCTCAAGTTCATTTGCTGAAACAGGCATTCTTACAATTTCCGGACTTGAGAATCTGGCTGTTGGGACATATGCACTCACAATTACAGCCTATGATTCATCAGGGAATTATGTCACAGCAACATTGACTGTCACAGTGACTCCTTCTGGAGGAGGAACTGGTGGAACCGATTTCATAGTGTCAAGTTCAGGTTTGGTGATAGGGATTGTGGCGCTGATTGTAGGAATCTTCTCATTACTTAGTTCTAGAAAGAGTTCTGAGTAGTGAGTTTACATTTCAAAATCCAGTGATTTTTATGCATAACCCGCAACACATCAGCAAGGGTGGAGTTATGGTGCAAACACCTCATGATCTGCTATATGAAGCTAAACGACTTACTACGGAGAAGAAGTATGCCGAAGCGATTCAGGTATACGATCGAGTTCTGGAGATTGATCCTGAATCAGTGAAAGCTTGGTATTTCAAAACATTGTTGTATAAAACCCTCAAGCAACATGATGAAGCAGAGAGGTGTGGCAAAAGGACTATTGAGCTAAATCCTAAGTGGACATCAAAGATCAAAGAGATTCTAAGTACTACCACTGAATCCAAACAGAAGAAGAAGCGACTTGCGAAAACCAGAGAGGAGTGGACCAAGGAAGATGAATTCTTAGACAGACTATATCGCGTCATGTTCATTGAGGAGGCGCAGATGTTTGACGATAGAAACTGGTACCAACGGTTGGGAATGCAAACAGAACGTTCTAGGAGAAATCAAAGGAGCGTTCATTTGATACTAGAAAGAATTGCAGAATTAAAGGGCATGCAGGACGTTCATTTCAAAAAACTCTTCGATTATAGTGTGCAAGCCTTTGTGCGTGGATACACATTTTACTATGACAAGCATCGATTTGCAGAAAAGGTCAGTCACGCATTAGCCGCAACAGGATTTCAAGCAGATACGTCAAGATTTGGTCATATCATTAACGATCCAGCAACGCAAGTTACTGCACAAATTTATAGCTCTTTTATTGAACAGATTGCTGGGAACGATGAGAGAGTTGTCTTTATTGACCGAGGTACAGCTGCTCTCAGATATAGCTGGTATAGTAGACTTGGTATGTTCGGTCTAACCAAAGACGACCTCTACACTGTGGGTCCTTGCGGCTTTCATTCTGAAGGTGATACATCTGTTTTGATGTCCAATGATCCATGGAAGCCTTACCACCGACATGTAGATGTCTATCCATTGAACCTTCTGGATTCACACGGAATATTCATGGACAAGAAGGAGAGATTGTGTCTTACTCTTAACTTCCAGAATATTCCGTTCCATATGTTAAAACGTGAGTCTCAGAAGCAATTTGGCGGGGGTTACAAAACCAAAATTCGACATAAAAATAAGATTGGAAACATATCACTGGATCTTTGGTTTCACAAATATCCTGAAGACAATGAATATTCCCTCAAAATTCGTGCAACAGAGTTTGCTAGGGTAATTGATTCTCTGCGTCACAAGACAATTGATATTGCATAAGAGTTCAACAGATTGTTACTTGTCGGCACTGATTTTAGGTGGATATCATCATCTTTGGAGCTATGCCAAAAGTAACAATTGTCGATTT